>NZ_JBCOME010000001.1:159647-213361 GCF_040924365.1 Ruminococcus sp. 1001136sp1_2201st1_G3_2201SCRN_220225
TATATACCTTTTGCCCTGTATTGTCAAGGTTTTTGCGCTAGAAAGGGGATTTTCCAAAGCATTTTTCAGGGAAATCCCCCCATATTTTCTTCTGGGCAATTACCTTTTCCAGCTTTTCCGTATTCTTGCCGGAAATCCATGCTTTGTTATGAGAAAAGTAGTAATTTGCCAGTTTCCAGTATTTTTCCGGATATGTGAAACGGATTTGCAGGTTTTCCCATTCTCCAGAGGAAATAGGACGTATTTTGTCATATTGCTCCAGCATCCGCCTGGCCAGAAAAACATCCCAATTATATTTTTCCAGGATTTTTCGCATAAAACAGTACAGGTCGCTGATCTGCATATCAAAGCTGAAGTGATCAAAATTTGTCACAGCAGCCTGATTTTTACAAAGAAGAACATTGTGCTGATTATATTCGCCATGACATAGAAGCCCCTCTTCGCCCGCCTTGTCCCTTAGTTTTTCATAGTCCGACTTTACAAGCATTTCCAGTGCTTTTTCCCCTTTTTCCAGAAACCACTGCACACTGCCCAGAAATTCCTTTTCAAATCTGGCACTGGCACCTTTCTGGCGGATAAACTTACGGATCTTGCGGATTTCCTGATTATGCCTTGTATATTCATCTGCAAGGGAACGCGCCATGTAGGCTTTTTCCACAGGCATATTCATAAATTTATGTACCCTTGCCAGAATCTGCACACTTCTTATAATATCTTCCCTGGACTTGGTATCACACTCTCTGCCTTCATACCAGTTCTGAAGGGTATATGGAATATTATCCTTATCTCTGGTAACCAAAGAGCCTTCCTGATTTTCAATAAAAGTATCAACCAGACAGCCTTCCCGGGAAAGTTTTTTTAACACTTCCTGCTGAAAAAGCAGTTTTTTTTCGGAGCCGTGAAACTCTCTGAGGAGCAGAATTCCCTGTTCTGTACGACATACCAATGCTCCCCGGGTCCTGGACGAAGATTTCACTTCAATTCCATACTGGGTCAGGGTGCTAAGACCATAATCATACAATAAAAATCCCCCCGTCACTCACATATGCCAAAGGTCTTCAGATACCTTCTATCTTATGAGTGGGAGGGATATGTTATTCTAAAGAAGTTTTTTATCGGCTGCAAAAGCAAGGGCAAGAAGTGCTTCTTTCTTGTTCAGTTCCGGATTCTCCAGCACAGCATCCAAAAGCTCATGGAGCACACTTCCCATTTCTTTTCCAGGCTTCATTCCGGCTGCGATCAGGTCACTGCCAGTAATTGCAAGGCCTTTCATGGAAACACATTCGCCTTTTTCCATAATTTCTTCCCAGGTCATTCGAACTCCGGCCTGGCGGGCAGCTTTTTCTTCCCCACGGTAATCACTTTTCGCTTTGTTATCCGCATACTGGACTTCCATCCACATGGGAAAAAGGTCTTCCCCAACTACATTGATGGCTTTCCGCACCTCAGCCGGTGACGGAGTCGGGCGCAGATCATGCCAGCGGATCAGGCGGCTCACTCTGGAAATGGTGTCATTGTCAAACTTCAGGCGGCGCAGAATTTCCTTGGACATTTTTTCTCCCACAGAAGCATGTGTTTTGAAATGATCCCTGCCGTTTTCATCTGTTTTTCGTACAACAGGTTTGGCAATGTCGTGAAGGAGCATGGTCAGCCTTAACACCTTATCCTCCCTCACATACAAAAGGCTGTGGAGAATGTGTTCTCCCACATTATAGCAGTGGTGTGGAGTGTTCTGAGGTGTCTCCATACAGCGGTCAAATTCCGGCAGAAATTCCCTGGTAACACCCGCTTCATAGGCAATCCGCAGATAATCCGGATGAGGGGATACCAGAAGTTTTACAAGTTCCACCTGGATCCGCTCTGCGCTTACATGTTTTAAATTTGGTGCAAGCACAGAAAGAGCTTTTCTGGTCTCTTCTTCCAGGGAAAAACCAAGCTGCGCAGAAAAACGTACAGCACGCATAATGCGAAGAGCGTCTTCTGTAAAACGTTCCAGAGGATCACCAACACAGCGGATCACCTTGTTTTCCAGGTCTTTCTGTCCTTCAAAAAGGTCCACCAGCCCTTTCCTGGGATTGTAGGCCATGGCGTTGATGGTAAAGTCCCGACGCTTCAAATCTTCCTCCAGGCAGGCCGTAAAGGTTACTTCTTTCGGATGACGGCCATCTTCATACTCGCCATCCACCCGGTAGGTGGTAACCTCGAATCCCTCTTTTTCAAGCAGCACTGTTACGGTTCCGTGAGCGATTCCTGTATCTACGGTTCTGTGAAACAGGGCTTTGACCTGCTCCGGCTTGGCTGAGGTTGTGATATCCCAGTCATTTGGAGTTCTTCCCAGAAGGGCATCGCGGACACAGCCGCCTACTGCATAGGCCTCATAACCAGCTTTTTCCAGAATATTTATAATTATTTCAACTTTTTGTGGAATTTCAAATACCATCTTTATCACCTGCCTCTGATTTAAAACAAAACTTCTCTGCCTTGAAAAACAAAGCGGGGCAAAATAATTTTGCCCCTTTTTGACTACTGATTGCAAAATAAACAGCAATCCCTTTTGTTATTAATAAGCACGTCCCCAGTATACCATTTTCTTGGCAGGTTTTCCACAGCATACACAGACATCGCTTAAATGTTCCTGCTCAAACGGCATACATCTGGATGTTGCCTGAACATCTTCTTTGATCTTATCTTCGCACTCACGGTTACCACACCACATAGCTTTTACAAAACCTGGTTTTGTGTTGATGGTTTCCTTGAATTCTTCGTAATTTGTTGCTACATAAGTGTGAGCATCTCTGTGGGCCCTTGCACGCTCCAGCATTTCCTTCTGCATTGTGTCCAGAACTTCCTGAACCTTAGCAGCAAGTTCTTCGAACTTCACAATATATTTCTCTCTGGTATCTCTTCGGCAGATAACAGCCTGTCCGCTCTCGATGTCCTTCGGGCCGCACTCGATTCTTACCGGAATACCACGCATTTCCTGCTCTGCGAATTTGAATCCCGGGCTCTTGTCTGTAACGTCTGCTTTTACGCGGATTCCAGCTGCTTTCAGAATCTGTGTCAGCTCCTCTGCTTTCTCCAGAACGCCCTCTTTTCTCTGCTGGATCGGGATTACAACAGCCTGAACCGGAGCAATTCTTGGTGGAAGAACAAGTCCGCTGTTATCTCCATGAACCATGATCAGAGCACCGATCATACGAGTTGTCATTCCCCAGGATGTCTGGTGTACATACTGAAGCTGATTGTTTTTATCTGTGTACTGGATGCCGAATGCTCTTGCAAATCCATCGCCAAAGTTATGGCTGGTTCCAGACTGAAGTGCTTTTCCATCATGCATCAGAGACTCGATTGTGTAAGTAGCCTCTGCACCCGCAAATTTCTCTTTCTCTGTCTTCTGACCTTTAATAACCGGGATTGCAAGTACTTCCTCGCAGAAGTCTGCATACAAGTTCAGCATCTGGATGGTACGTTCTTTTGCTTCCTCAGCTGTAGCGTGGGCTGTATGTCCTTCCTGCCATAAGAACTCACGGGAACGAAGGAACGGACGGGTTGTTTTCTCCCAGCGAACTACTGAACACCACTGATTATATACTTTCGGAAGATCTCTGTGGGACTGGATCTCTTTCTGATAGAAATCACAGAACAGAGTCTCGGATGTAGGACGTACGCAAAGGCGCTCCTGAAGAGGATCAAGTCCGCCGTGTGTTACCCATGCAACTTCCGGTGCAAATCCCTCTACGTGATCCTTCTCTTTGTCCAGAAGGGATTCCGGAATGAACATTGGCATGTATACATTCTCTACGCCTGTCTCTTTGAATCTGCGGTCAAGCTCTTTCTGAATATTCTCCCAGATTGCATATCCTGCTGGTTTGATTGCCATACATCCCTTTACACTTGTATAGCCGCAAAGTTCCGCTTTTTTTACAACGTCAGTATACCACTGTGCAAAATCCACATCCATGGAAGTGATAGCTTCTACCATTTTCTTTTCTTTTGCCATGATTTTTCTCCTTTTTGATTTCTAATATTTAAACACCAGGGAAATCTGGTAAATTCCATGTATTATTTGAAAAACACATAAAAAAAGACCTTCCATCCCTGCAAAAGGGACCGAAAGGCTTCGGCGGTACCACCCTGATTAGCACTGGAAATGACTGCTCCACTGCTCACTCAATTATCCTGATAACGTAGGACAGACGCCGCACTTCAATTGTGCGGAGCTCTGAGGCCGGTTCCATGACTTGCGCACAAAATCCTCACACCATTGCCTGTCGGCCTGGATTTCTCTCTGAGATTGCTCCTCATGTACTATTCTCTTCATTGCCATTTCATTTATTTAATTTGCTCGTTAAGTCTTGTTTATTTTATGCGAAATTTTCCCATATGTCAAGTGGCGAAACAGAAAATACCCAGACAAAAAACAGCCAGTGGCTACTGTTCACTCCGTGACCAGTAACAGCCAGTGTTACCATCCACCGCATCTGTTTTATCCGGGTACTTTTTATTACTTCAATGTAAACAAGCTCTCTATTACATCTTTTTTCTCAAACTGGTTGTTATATTCCAGAATATTGTAATCGCTCAAAAACTGTCTGTAATTGTCCGGAAGATCCTCAGAAGCATACCAGTTCCCCTCCTGATCACACACTGCACCAACACCAATAACCGACAGCTGTTTCTTCAGTTTCATAAGGAACTGATTATAAAACGGAAGGGAAATCCCTGCCTTAAACAGCACATAACTTCCCAGATAATTGGCACTGATATCCTCTTCTGCAGTCTCGGAAGAATAATTTGTCCAGATTACATATGGAGTTGTATACGTCACCTGGCTTTCAAAAAGGTCCAGCTTCTCCCTGTCTTTTCCGAGAACTTCTGCTAAAAAGCCTTCTTCCAGCTTAGGCCAGTGATCTCCAAACATGACGATCATGGTCGGCTCGTCTACCTTTTCAAAATATTCTACAAGATTCTGAAACGCTTTATCCGACTCTCTGGCAAGTGACAGATACGTCTGTGCCTCCGGATATTCTGTTTCATAATTCAGTTTTACATCTGGTTCGTATCCCTTCAGAGTGCTCTGGGAATATCCGCCATGGTTCTGCATGGTTACGCAGAAAGTAAACAACTTTTGATTTGTTTCTTTTTCTTTATACAGGCTGATGATCTTGTCAAAAACAGACTGGTCACTTACAAAGCCTCTCAGTTTATCCTGATATTCTCCGCCCCAGTTATCCTGATTCAAAAACTCATCAAAGCCCATCTGCGGATATACCTGGTCGCGGTTCCAGTTATGTCCGTTATTGGGATGCATGGCAATTGTATAATATCCCTGAGATTTCAGAATATCTGCCATTCCATACTCCGGAGTCCGGACATACAGTTCATAAGGAACACAGCCAGAAGGAAGAAACGTAATACTGTTTCCGGTAAGTACCTCATACTCAGATCTTGCTGTTCCGCCACCGTAAGTGGGCATATGCAGACTTCCATGTGTTACATTTTTATCAATGCTGTGAATATACGGCAATATTTCCACATCTGATCTGACACTCCCAATGCTCTCGAAATCCGCAAGACTTTCATTCATGATCATAATAATATTCTCAGGGATTACATCTGGCTCCTGCTGCCTTTCAGCCGGATCACCTTCAGTTTTTTCTGCAATTTTCTTTACCGCATCCACGGAATATCCCTCCGGTTCTTCTACAAAAACAAACCGGAATTCTCTTGCAAAAGTATATACCAGCCCTTTATTCTGATATTCCTTGTTTACATTCCACAATGAAACATTTTCCTGCTTCATGATCAAAGGCCGAAATCCCACTGCCATTGCCACAACAAACACAGCTAAAAAGGCTAACCGCACAATCAAATTTTTTCTGCTTTTTTTCCCTAACTCCAGTCTCTGAAATTTCAGGATAAACTGGACAAATACCAGCGAATACGTTAACGGAATGCCAAGCATAAGAGGTATTTTAAACTCATATTCTCCTGCAACATCTGCAGCAGTTCCAATTCCTGTAATATCCAACAGAAAAAAAGCTTCTCCCCTAAATTCCATTACAAAGAAATTGATCAATGCCAGCAAAATCAGAAGCCAGCAAAATACAGCTGAAGCTGTCTTTATTTTTCGAAAAAGCAGGATCAATATACCAAGAATAACATAACAGACGATCAGGTTCCCTATAAGATTCATAAAAGATAGGGAAGTAACCTTTTTCAGAAGACTTCCCAGATAATTCACTGATTTATTTCTTTTTCCGGAAAGCCAGGTGATCATCTGCACTGCCCCTATCATAACAGGAGCGGACAGAATCAGTAAAATTCCATCCGCTGCTTTTGATATTCTGCAGGTATGCCAGGCATCACTTAGTCTGTCTCCCCACAAAACCAATAAAATCCATATCAGATTACCAATGGCAATCAGCAATATTTTCTTGGTATCTCCCTGAAAAGGATGGGCTGTTCCAAGCTCTGTATAGATCAGCAGCCCATCAATTACTGCCATTAACAAAAGGTTGCAAAACATTTGTGACAGTTTTTTCATAAACGCACCTCTTAATTGCCAATAGTAAACAAGCTCTCTATTACATCCTTTTTCTCAAACTGATTGTTATATTCCAGAATATTGTAATCCGTCATCAGTTTTTTGTAATCGTCCGGAAGCGCATCATTGGCATACCAGTTTCCATCTTTGTCGCAAACAGCACCAACTCCGATGATTGGAAGCTGCTCTTTCAGATTCATAAGGAACTGGTTGTAGCCTGGCATTTCAAGACCAGCCAGCTGAAGCATATAGCTTCCCAGATAATTAGCACTGAAATCTTCCTCTACTGTCTCAGATGGATAATTTGTCCAGATCACATAGGGAGTTGTATAGGACTGCTGGCTTTCAACAAGTCCCAGGCTCTGCCTGTTGCCGCCTAAAAGTTTCGCCATAAATTCTTCTTCAATCTTAGGCCAGTGATCCCCAAACATAACAATCATGGTAGGCTCATCTACTTTTTCAAAGTACTCCAGCAATTCCTTAAATGCTGAATCAGACTCTCTTGCCAACGATAAATACGTTTCAGCCAGAGGATACTCTGTATCATATCCAAGCTTTACAGTAGGTTCAAATCCAGCTCTGTCTTCTACTGTATAACCGCCATGATTCTGCATGGTTACACAGAATGTAAATAATTTTTCATCCGCATCCTTCTCTTCATAAAGGCTGATGATCTTTTCAAATGTTGCTTTGTCACTTACATAATTTCGAAGAAGCTCTCTGTGTTCCTCTCCCCAGTTCTCCAGGCTGATAAATTCATCAAATCCCATGCATGGATAAACAGAGGCCCGGTTCCAGTTATGAGCCTTGTTGGGATGCATGGCAATTGTGTAATATCCCTGGGATTTCAGGATATCTGCCAGACCATACTCCGGATCCCGCACATAAAGCTGATAAGGAACACTTCCGGATGGCAAAAAGCTCATACTGTTTCCTGTAAGAGCCTCGTATTCAGAACGGGCAGTTCCGGCTCCGAATGTAGGTACATGAAGCTGTCCATGTTTTACATTTTTGTTAAGGCTTCTTATGTATGGCAAAATTTCTACATTTGACTTTATTTTCCCTACACTTTCAAAATCTGTAAGACTTTCATTCATAATCAGGATAATATTTTTCGGTGTTACTGTTTCAGAAGTATCTGCAGCTGTATTATCAACACTTTCTTCAGACTCACCCTTGTCTGTCTCTGAAACAATATTTTCCCCATCTTCAATTTCCTGTGCCAGTTCTACGGTTTTTCCAACAGAATAGCCTTCTGGCTGCTCGATATAAAAATACTTGATTTCCTTAACAAGAGAGGAAATGTAGCCCTGTTCTTTATAAATACGGTTAATCTGCCATAAAGTAACAGCGTCAAGCTTCTGGAGGATAGGTCTTATAGTAAAACATAATGTAATCACGATCACAGCCAGTACACTAAACCGGGCAGCTGTATTCTTTCTGCTCTTTTTTCCAAGCTCCAGTTTCTGGAATTTCAGTACAAACTCACCAAATACCAGGGCATAGATCAGTGGAATTCCAAGCATCAGTTTGATTTTGAAGCTATATTCTCCAACAACTTCTGCTGCCGTTCCCATTCCTACAATGTCAAGAAGCTGGAATGGTTCTCCACGGAATTCCATTACATAATAGTTTACCATTGCAAGGATTATAAAAAGGTAACACAACGCAGAAGAAGCAATATTGATTTTCCTGAATAAAATAATAAGTATTATAAAAAATATTGCATAAATAATAAGATTCAGTGTCAAATAAGGCTGCTCCATCAGTAATGACATCTTAACCAGGCCTTTAAATGTTGACACTGCCTTATTCTTATATCCCGACACCCAGGTGACCATCTGGACAAGCATAAATACAATTCCAGGAGTTACCAGCAGCAATATGACATCTGCTATTTTCAAAAAAGTGGTATTTTTAATTACACTGCAGATTTTCTCCCCCCAGAACAGAAGAACAAGAAACAAAATATTTCCTGTAACAATTAGTAATATTTTAATGATTGTTCCTTTATATATACGATTTCCTTCGTTAATAAAAGTATATACCAACAATCCATCTATAAGCAGAAGCAAAGCAATGTTCAAAATGATTCCCAGTATCTTTTTCCATCTGTCATTCTTCGCTCTGCCCATATTCAAATCTGTATTTTCTTTCGTATTTTCCACAACAAACCTCTTTAACTTACACCGTCAGCGAAATCTCGCGTCCGGTTCTCTTGTATTGATAATAGCGTACACCGGCGGAGTCCAGCATTCTCTTGGAAGCAAGGACTGACGGAGTGCTTGCATATTTGTCACAATCATAGACCAGAGTCTTGATTCCTGCCTGGATGATTGCCTTGGCACACTCATTGCAGGGAAAAAGAGTTACATACATTTTCGCTCCCTCAAGGCTCCCTCCACGGTAGTTTAAAATTGCATTGAGCTCGCTATGGGTCACATACAGATATTTGGTATCCAGAGGCTCTCCCTCTCTTGCCCAGGGAAATTCATCATCGGAACAGCCTTTTGGGAAACCATTATATCCCATGGAAAGAATTTTATTATCGTCGCTGACAATACACGCTCCTACCTGTGAATTGGGATCCTTGGAGCGCATACCGGAAAGCATGGCAACTCCCATGAAATATTCGTCCCAGGTAAGGTAACCTTCTCTTTTGTGGTTCAGATCTGATGCAGCACTTACAGGCGCGATCTGTATATTCCCGGTGTTTTTCTGATTTGTGTTCTCCATAGAAGAGCTCTCCTTCCTATTCCGTCTCGATCTGAGCAATTCGGCGGATATGTCTCTCATCTCCTGAAAATGGTGTATTCAGGAAAGTATCCACAATCTTAACTGCAAGTCCAGGTCCAACTACACGGCCTCCAAGCGCAAGGATGTTTGCGTCATTGTGAAGTCTGGTTGCTTCAGCAGTAAAGCAGTCTGTACATACTGCTGCACGAATTCCCTTAATTTTGTTTGCAGTGATAGAAATACCAATACCTGTTCCGCATACAAGGATTCCAAGCTCACACTCTCCGTCCAGAATCCCATGTGCAACTTTCTTTGCATAGATCGGATAGTCTGTGGATTCTGTGCTGTAGCAGCCGTAATCCTTATACTCAATATTCTTTTCTTCCAGATATTTGATAATCTCCTGTTTCAGTTCAAATCCGCCATGATCACTACCTAATGCTACTCTCATTGTTCTTCTCTCCTTATATTGATTATTTTGTGACCGGCTGCTTTTAGAAGCCGGTTCATAATTGCCTGTCCCATTTTTGGGGTATAAAAAGCTTCGGAATAAATTTTGCTTACCTGGCACTGATCGAATTCACGCAGCACCTCATAAAGGTTATGAGCAATGGTTTCCTCTGCCTCTCTGCTTCCAATACACTTCACAGTTCCACAGGGATATCTGGAAATAGTCTCTTCTGTGGCAATAATCCCCGCCTGAAGTCCATTTGCCTGATCTTCCTTTACAAACTGATTAATGGCATTTATTACTTCTTCTGTGGGGCCCTCCACAATTGCAAGATCTGCTTTCGGTGCATAATGCCGATATTTCATTCCCGGCGCCTTGGGATGAACTTTACTATCAGGCTTTATAAGACCTTTGTCCATTCTCACATCGCCAAGAACCTCCTGGAGCATTTCCAGTGAAATATAACCGGGTCTTAAAACCACCGGCACGTCCTCGGTAAAATCTACAATCGTTGACTCCAGGCCAATTCCCACAGGACCTCCATCAATGATCATCTCAATGGCATCCCCTAAGTCCTCCTCAACATGCTGTGCTGTAGTCGGGCTTGGCCGTCCGGAAGTATTTGCACTTGGCGCTGCCACGTATCCCCCTGCCTGCAAAATAAGCTCCGCTGCAATGGGATCACTTGGAAAACGCACAGCTACACTGTTGAGACCACCAGTTGTCTCCAATGGAACCAGATCTGATTTCTCAAAAATCATAGTCAGGGGACCAGGCCAGAATTTCTCTGCCAGTATCTTCGCCTTCTCCGGTACTTTCTTTACAATTGGGGCCAGTGCATTTAAATCTGCAATATGAACGATCAACGGGTTATCCGAAGGACGTCCCTTGGCTGCATATATCTTCTTCGAAGCCATAGGATCCAGCGCATTTCCTCCAAGACCGTAAACAGTTTCTGTAGGGAATGCCACCAGTCCTCCCTGTTTCAATATCTCTCCGCCTCTGGCAAGTGCCGCATGGTCAATAGCATCTGCCGTCATGGCTACAATTTCTGCTTTCATTTTAATCCAGCTTTCTATTATTTTTTCAGCATTCTTTAATATAACACCTGTTTAAAAGCCTTGTCAATCCACCTTAACAATATAAGTGCCGGAATCTTCATCCATAAATACAATTTCTCCAAGTGACTGAAGAAGTGCATTATTCAGGCTGTCCTCATATTTCTCTCTTTCTTTAGAGCCCACAAAGATATAGGAAACACCATATTCCGTAAGAAGAGCTCTTACCTGGGTCTCATCCTGTGAAGTATAAATGCTCATAACATCTGCCTGTTTCCGGTTCAGATCATCTGTATCATTTCTCCAGAGCCATTCGTGTACATACCAGCCAAGAATTGTTGGAAGACCTGTAGCTGCAGAAACACGCTCATAACCGCTGTAACTGTCACCGTTTGCCTCCAGCACTACCGGAGCCCCTTTAATATTCTCCTTTAGCCATTGGATTGCAGACACATCCTCTGAAAAATCCGTATCCAGATAGCCCAGAGCATAAAGCCCCTGATAGCCTGACGGATTCAAAACCTTTCCAAACCAGGAATCCACACTTTTTCCAAAATATCCTACCGTCCAGATCAGGAAAAACAGACAGATTCCGGAAATGATCTTAAACACTTTCTGTCTGGTAACAGCCAGAAGTCTGTAAATTCCATATCCCATAGTCAGTGCAAACATAATATATGCCTGATAAGTAAGTTTGAACATAGTGTTTGCCCTGGCATTTCCATTTTCATAAATATCACGCACGTAAACAAATTCCGGGATTACCACCAGACCAATAGCGCAAAGTCCCATAATAATGGCAAAAAGATCTGCCGTGCGGATAGCTTTTATAAGACGGTACAGGCTCTTGTGCTCCATCCCCCGCAGTTTTTCCCAGAGCATAGAAATTACAAATGTAATGGTAAGAACTGCCGGAAGTCCCCAGAGAACCAGCAGCTGGTAGAAATAGGAATGGTACTTGGCAATTCCTATTCCATCCACCATAGTGTCAAACTGTAAGGTAAATGGCAGGATCACAAGATAGGCAAGCAGATAGATTTCTGCCATTTGTGAAAAAGTTACAACAATGATTTTCTTTATTTTTCCCTGGAAACGGATAATATTGGCAAAAAGCACCGTTCCAAGAGTTACTACATAATAAATTACAAAATCCCAGAAATTTGTCCACTGAAACATTCCGAGAAGCACACTGATTACCAGAAGATGAGGCATAAGAAGCTGCTCTTTCCAGAATTTTCCATCTTTCATGGAAGCCTCAACCGGTACTGTTTTCTTGCGCACACCCCTTAGCCATACATAAAGAAGTGCTATTACAAGAAGTACAAACATAATATTTACCACATGAGCATGAAGATCCCCCAGTACAAAAGAATAGCAGGGAAATTCATGTATCGTCCGGTCTTCCTCACGATATGGATTATATCCTATATAGCGGGTAGCATCCGGAAACCAGTAGCTGCTCACTTCCTTACCTGTCAGCTTCTCAATCAGGGGAATGATCTGCGCATAAATTACGTAATGCATATTTCCTGCAATGGAAACAGCTGTACCAGCTGTAAATCCAGCTGCAAAAGGAAGTCCTTTTATTACTTTTTCACTTTTTTGCTGTCCCTTCATACGGTCTGACATCATCTGGTAAACAAGGGAAAATGGCATTGCAAAAGCCAGTCCGGCTACAAAGGTACGCATAAGATTGTAAGTCAGTTCCACCTTTGTATGGGAAAGCTTGGTAAGAAAAACAGCAAAATACTGACCGCCATAATAATAATTAATATGTCCTTCTGAATACCACAGATCTCTTGCCGGAAGTGTGGTGCTTCTCATCATAGCTTCCATAAAACCATAATCCATGAACTTCTCGGTTCCATATGCAGCAGGGCGGAATCCTGCCAGATATGTCCACATAAGAAATGCAAGGAAAAACAATAATTCTTCCCAGTAAATCAGAGAAATCCTGTCAACTGGAAAACATTCTGTCTTTTCTTTTGATTCCTTTCGAAGAAGGAAAAAACAGATAACTGCGCATAGGATTGTTACAGCAGCACAAGTCAGGGCATTAAAAGGGATTAGTCTGATAGCTGTCAGAAACCAGGTAAGAAAACCTGTTGCAGCAATCGCCAGTACCTTAGAAAAAATCCATCCTTTGTCCTCAAAACGCCAGAACAGTCTTCCTGTAACAGGCATCGCAGCAAATCCCATCACTCCCGCCAGAAGCCACCATGTCCAGAAAGTCCACACATCACCTTTCAGTAAAAATGCAGATAGGCCAAGCAGCACCACCGCCAGCAGAAGTTTAATTATTGTTTGTGTACTGATTTTTTTCTTATTCTTTTGTTCCATAAATTCTTATTCTCCCGTCATCTGACTGATACACCAGAGGATATGTATCCGCAATCACATCTTCGCGGCATTCCTTCTCCTCAAATTTCATACCTTCCTCAAAAAGGATATATGTAATTTGTTCTTCCTCAACTGTTTCCTTTAGTACCTGTGCGCTGGCTGTTGTATAGATCTCTACTGCCCTGGCAGCCCTGTAATAAGTATCATAGCCTGCGGACCATGCATAATAAGGCCATCCCAGATACATCATAACCCCTGACATAGTGACTTCATTTATACTGTATTCCGGTGTCAAAATCAGATCGTCTTTTTTCAGATTTTCTGCAAGCCAGCTGGTCAGTCCACTGTTCAGGTTCACAGAAACCCGATGTCCCGAATCATTATCTTTTAGGATTACTGCAAAATCATAAATTCCTGTTATGGTCAGACTAAGTGCCAGAATCAAACTCAAAATTTTCCCAACAGCACCTTTCCAATGAAACAATCTGCTTACAGCGCCACCCCAGAAAACAGCAAGGAATGCATAAGATATTATAATATATTTATGATTCACGTTTATATCTGGTGTAAGAGACGCCACAAATGCAAAGATTGTTGGGAAAAGTATACTCACTGCAACTGCTCTTTCCATTCTTTTCAGAAAAAACAGCAGTACTAAAACGCCAAGGAAAACAATGCCGCTTATTTCAAATAAATATACAGCTATGCCTGGAAGTGATTTCTTTTCTGCCAGAAATCCAAAATATACAGAAGGTGATACAACACTTCCCCATACAAACATTTTAGATTGAATTTCCGAGAACACAACTGTCTCAATTGCCAGAATCAGATAGTCAAGTTTTCCATCAGAAAAAAAGGCAAATCCCATAAGAATCAGAAGACATGCAATTACAGCAGCTCCATTCCAAAATGAACACAGACCCAATAGCATTCCGGCAAAAAGAGCTGTATCGGGTTTCTTAAACATCCATGCTTTTTTTGTAAGAAATCTGTTCTTCAGCCACAATATTCCCTTCTCTTTCTCTGCACAGCTTTCTTCCACCCAGTCTAGGAAAATCCATAATACCAGCGCAGCCATCAAAAGACCAAATCCCAAGTGCCGCTGATTCAAATATACATTAAAATTCCAAAGTCCCCAGTTCTCATTGGGGGTATATCCAATAAAAGCAGTATTCCCGGCCAGAGTCTCCCATAGATCACCAGCCTGTAAATGTTCATATGCAAATCTGAAAAAAGCAGTTCCACTTCGAAATACAACAAACAAAACAGAAAGCACTCCGGCACTTATACTGTCAAAGAACCTTTTCGCCATAGAATACAGCATGCTAAAGAAGCACCAGAGTGACAGACTGCTTACGGCATTGTACGCTACATCAATTCTCATTCCAAGATATTCCAGATTTCCTGTCAGAAACTGAAACATAAAATGGTATTTTACATCCTCACCACCAAAATGAGGATACTGCGTGGGGAAATTATTTCCCAGCGAAAATGATCTCATCATCGCTGTATGAGGGGCATAATCACCAAATACAGTAAATCCGGAATACAAATATCCGTCACTAACATGAAATACAAATACCATGATCCAGGTAATTCCCGCCAGTAAAATCAATAAGAACACGATTTCTTTCGCTGGAGGAACCTCGCCGGAAAGTCTTTTAATAAATTTCCCAAAAGAACCTTTTCTTCTATAACAGCACAAGAGCAAAAATATCCCCACAGCTGCCATCACCATCAGATTTGCTCCAAAGAGGGGGTTCTCCGCTTCAGAGTACACGCTTAGCAGCCATGCTGCTATATAGACAGCCCAGGTCATAAGCAGCACACCACTTCCAAATGACGCTGCAAAAGTCACCCACAAGGGCGTGATTCCTTTTTCTCTCATTCTTTGTTCCGGCAAAAAATTATGGGTAATTTCCCTACCCAATAATGCTGCCAGAATCAGATAAACACATCCTAACATGGTATTTTCCCTCGCTTATTTTTTCCAGTCCAGTATAGCAGAATCCACAGCTTCTGAAAAGTGTATAGTTTTTGATAAACTGAAATGTTTTTTCATTAACAGAGGATTCTCATTGTTCATTATTTTTTATGTATTCTTCCACACCGTCAGCCACTGCTGCCGCTACTTTTTCCTGATAATCATCCTGTAACAGTTTTCCGGCTTCTTCCGGGTTCGTAAGGAATCCACACTCCACAATATTCAATATCCCCGGGCTTCGTTTCAAAAGATAATAAGTAGTATTTCCTTTCGCCTGCCTTGGCCGCTCCACCTCAAGATAATCATTCAGTTTCTCCTGAATTATTTCCGCCAGTTCTTCTCCCTTAACAGAGTCCCGATAATAAAAAACCTGAGGACCCTTCACCCCAGAATCTTCGTAACTGTTCTGATGGATACTTACTGCAAGTACAGGCTTTACTTCCTGAATAAGAAAAATCCTTTTTTGCATATCTTGTACTTTCTTATTATTAGAGTCTTCATCGTATAATCCCACGTCTGTTTCCCTGGTCATAACCACCTGAAAATCTTTCTTTTCCAATGCACTTTTCACTTTCAGGCCAATGGCAAGATTTACATCCTTCTCCTTCAGACCGTCTATCCCGATCATACCTGGATCCATTCCTCCATGACCACAATCCACCACAATTACCTGCTTCTGATTCATCTCTACCGATACTGCTGCCGCCTCGCGGGAAAGATAATAAAAGCATATCAGCAAAAGACATCCCATAATCAGCTCCACTATATGCTTTTTCAATATAAAACACCCCCTGGCATATAATATATAATGTTATCGTTAAACTTTCGTCTTTTGTCGCTGTTCACGACCTTCACATTATTTATATGTCTCAGAGAGTGTTTTTATCATTCGTGTATTAGAGCATGTTTGAAAAAGGCGTAACTGTTCAGTACCCTCACAGCAATATGCTTCGTAAAATAGTACCTGTTTTAATTAGACGCAGACAGATTATCTGTGATCACCTGCCAGATACTGCTATTCTCAAATCCCAATTTCCATGCTGCCACACCGGCAAGATTATATTTCTGTATCAGCTGTACCTTCGCTGCAATAGACTGAGAATCCTCAATCCAGATCTGGTAAGTGCATCCATCCTTCTCAAAGCTTCCATAATTCTGACTTACATCGCTGTCCCAGTATACCTGGGCATTATTTGTATTTACTACTTCCTGGGCAGTATCCATGCCAATTGCCTCACTAGATAAGCTGCCAGCTTCTGTTTTCCATAATCTTGTGTAAAATGGAACTGCATTGATCACACGCTGCGCCGGAACTTCAGCGATAGTATCCTGAATTCCCTTCTCCACCCAGGGAAGAGACGCTACTGAGCCCGCTTCCTCGGATCCAACGTAGTGCTCGTCATATCCCATAATAATGACATAATCTACTACCTTGCCCTGTTCAGCCCTGTCATAATGACTGGTGAAATCCTCTGGAACCGGATTGTCTACGGAAAGAACAAGATTGTTCTTATGGCATTCTATAGAAAGCTCCCGGAGGAACTCCAGGAAATGAACGCCCACGTCCTCACTAAGCTGCTCGAAATCCACATTAATTCCATCAATTCCAGCTCCAACAGCTGCATTCACTAGCTGTGAAATCAGATTCTGTCTGGAACTTGTTCTGGACAATACCTCATAAGTACTGATGTCCTGCGTAAAATTGTCCACAAGTCCCCATACCTTCAGCCCTTTTTCATGGGCAAGAGATACATAATCAGCTGTAGCATTGTTGATAATATTACCATTGTTGTCAGTTACATAGAACCAGGTTGGTGAAATTACATTCACTCCGGTCATATTCTGAATAGCCTCTGAAAGTCCTGCATTGGCATCTGTGGACATTACCTGATGCCATACCAGATTCACTGGTTGGTCCATGGTAAGATAAGTATAAGATTCCCCAACTGCTTTTCTGTCCATATTCAGATTCTGAACATCACTTACACTGCTCTTCTCTATATATCCGATATAACCGTCCCATGTGGCTACCTGATCCCAGTTCTCCAGTTCTTCCATAAGGATCAGATTATCTCCTTTGTTTACCTTGGATAGTACTTCTGATTTGATTCCTCCACGGTAGCGCACATATGTATCCTTAGTTGCTGTGACAACTGATACGCCTGAAAAATCCTTCTGAATCGCTATACGGTTTGGCTGCTGGTACACATAAGTATCCAGATCTGTATATCTCTTTATAAAATCAAGGCTCAGATAAGCGGTTCCGTCCTTCAGCCATACATCACCGCCCGCCTCAGTGGAAGCAGGTGTATAAATCAGCTCCGACGGAGTAGCGTACAGAATCTGCTGACCTTCTTCATCCCAGTAATATCTCTGGTTCAGATAACTATCCACCACATCTACAGGAAGATATGGCTGTTCGCCAGACATAACTGCCTTCTGCTCCAGAATCTGGGTACCTACTATAATTACGGCTTCTGAATCGTCTGTCTGTCCATAATATTCAGTCAAATCCATCTGTTTCCTGGTAGGAATGCGGCGCATGATCAGGGTTGTAACAATTCCGATCAGGGTAACTGCTGCGATCAGCATGCACACCACTACTACAGGATTAATTCTTCTCTTCATAAAATATTTATCCTCTCAGTGAACGTCTAATTGATATCTGCTGCGGACTTTTCCACAGTCGGTTATCATTATAACATATTTTTTTCAGGATTGTATTACATAATTCGACTTTTTACAATTTGTTTACATTATTGAATGTTGGTATCTAGAGCGTGTTTGAAAAAGCATTCCTGCAATCAGCAGCACCGGAAATTTCTTCCTGCCAAAGCATGAGTAGGGGGAAACTGCTGGTCTTGAAGAAATTCCGGTATGTACTGAATATTCATGGCTTACAACTGCTGATCATCGATTACAAAATCGAAATCCACACGGGCTATATGCCCATTCTCGTCCTCTGTATAATCCCGCATATATCCTCCGCCATCTGCAATCTGACAGGCTTTTGCAATGGCTCTGGCATCACTGGGCAGCCCTTCCAGATAAAGAGCAATTCCCAGTTCTTCATACTGATTCAGCTCACCCTCCAGCGATCTGCAGGATTCTTCCTTTCCTGATCGTGATATACGCTTCGTGTCCTAACCTCCTTTCCTCCTTTATGGATTCAGAAAACACCTGAATCATTTTGCAGAAAAAAGAGACGGAATGTGAACTCATTTCATCTTCAGGGAATGCAAACACCGCCCCAGCTGATACGCTGCATGATAAATCGACGCTGTTTTTAGAAAAAATAGATGTTAATGTTAATATTTAATACGAATCTGTGTTATCTCTGTTCTCAATTGCTTGTGAGTCACAGATCCATTTCTTTTTTCTTGTTCCCCATTATACGGATTCATTTTCCATTATGCAATAGATTTTTACCAGTTTATTCTTTTTTTCCATTCTGTTTCGAAAAATTTAATAAGTTGCAACTGAAATTTACAAACTGAATTTACCTGTTTTTTTCCTATTGCACTTTTGAAACATATATTATACAATGAGGAATCAAGATAGCTGATTGTTACTGTTCACTGGTAGTGTTCCGCGAGGTGTTTTTGTGAATATAGTTCACAGAAAACCTGGGAAACCCGGCGCGAAATAATGCGAATGCATGATTTCTGTGCATCGCGAAGTGTGTTGTTATTCGCGAAGTGAGCATTAACAACTGATTATGGTAATCTTTTAATAATAAACACTATTTCCAAGAACAGGATGTGATCATATGAAAATAGAAAAAATCAGTGACAATCAAATCCGCTGTACTCTTACAAAGGAAGATCTGGACAGCCACCAGATCCGTATCAGCGAGCTTGCCTACGGCACAGATAAAGCCAAGAAGCTTTTCCGTGAAATGATGCAGCAGGCTCAGATTGAATTTGGCTTTGAAGCTGATAACATCCCGCTGATGATCGAGGCAATTCCCGTAAACGGTGAAAGTGTCATTCTGATTGTCACCAAGGTAGAGGATCCCGAAGAACTTGACACTCGTTTCTCCAAATTTTCACCATATAAAAAAACCAAGCAGGATACCCTTCATTTCGATGGTGCTGATAATATCATCGATATCTTCCAGAAATTATATGAGGAGACACAGAAAGCAGCCTCTCAGGGAGCTTCTTCCAGTAACAAGGAGGTCAAAGAATCTGGAGCTTCCAGGACTTCCAGAAGTACGGAAGCTTCTGAATCTGTTTCCAATACCCGGAAAGTTTCTGTAAACCTGATACGGCTCTATACTTTCCATACTCTGGATGATGTCATTGCTGCCGCACATGGACTGGATGGATTCTATAAAGGCATCAATACCCTTTACAAGGATGAGAATTCCCTTTACCAGCTGATTGTACATCAATCCTCCTGCACAGCAGAAGAATTCAATAAAGTATGCAATATTCTTTCTGAATACGGCAGCGGACGCGCTTTTACTGCTGCCGGAGAGGCTCATTTAAAGGAACATGGTGAGCTCATTTCCCGCAAAGCCTTGCAGCAGCTTGCAAAAATCTGAAATAAAAAGAATCCTGCCTGCAGGATTCTCCGCCTGACAATTCCAAAATGCCTGCACGCTGCGCAGACATTTTGAACATGCTAGAGCGTGTTTGAAAAATCATTCCCGCAAATTGTGACGCACATCTTGCAGAAAGCCTTTTTCAAACACGCTCTAAAACCTTATTAAAAAGGACTGGCAAATCGCCAGTCCTTTTTATTATAAGTTCGTATATACTCTGTCGGGGTTACCTTCTCAACCGGAACAGCCCGTCAAGAAACTATATACTAACGGCCTGCAAGATAATCGTTCAGCTGCTGGATTAAAACATCAGCATCAATTCCGTGTACCATAGCAGCCTCCTCCAGAGATTCCATCTGTGCGGATGGGCATCCTACACATCCCATACCGGATGCCATAAGAATACCAGCCATATTAGGATCTAACTGAAGAAGCTGACCAATCAGCATATCTTTTGTCACCTGTGCCATGATCTGTTTCCTCCTTTTTTATATCGAGTTACTGTTCATACCTGACCAGCAACTGCTTCTCTCGTAAAAAATTCCCTGCCATTACATCAAAACCGGCAGTAACTCTCCACGTTCCACTATTATAATACCAAATACACATTTGCGCAACCGTCACAATTCTAAAATTTTGTTTATAATTTTGTACTTGATATCCTTTGACATATATATTAGAATAGACTCATATCCCAGAAAGGGTTTCTGTTCACTCTGTGAACAGTAATCATAAGGGAACTAAAGAGATTAAAGGAGGATATAACAATGGCATATGTAATTTCTGACGAGTGCGTAAGCTGTGGAACATGCGAGAGCGAGTGCCCAGCAGGTGCTATTTCTCAGGGAGATGATCATTACGTAATCGATGCAGATTCCTGCATGGACTGCGGAACTTGTGCTGATGCCTGTCCTACAGGCGCTATCAGCGAGGGTTGATTTTCCCACATAAGTGATGATAGCATGAAGGGGAGCTTCCTATGGAGCTCCCCTTTTTCAAACACATTCTACACTCCGTTTTTCTTTTTTCCCTTCTTCTCCGAAGATGCAGCTGCTTCTCTTCTTGCCATCTGCTGTCTCCTGATGGCTGCATCCAGAGTGCGCCACCTGTCTTCTCCTTCTTTTTTGGCATGAAGCTCCTGAGTAATCAGACGTTCTAATATCTCCTGAAACTCCAGAATCTTTTTATCTGGCTCCGCTTTAAAATTCTGAACATTCTCCAGCAGTTCTTCCCGAAGTGTATCTCTTGTTTCATTCTCTTCTTTTTCTATACTCTCAGATTCCAGTAAATGTATTTTATCCTTTTCTTCCGGCACGATTACTTCCATTCCTTCTTTTTTTGTAAGTTTTGGAAGAAGATCATGTATCGCCCGAAGCTGCAAGCCTCTGTTCTTTAGTTCTTTAATGTTCAAAAACAGTTGAATATCATCCTGGGTGTAGCAGCGATGCCCCAGCTCATTTCTGCGAATAGGAAGGGAAAGTTCATCCTCCCAGTAACGAAGGACATAAGATTTCACCCCTGTCAGCTTCACAGTCTCAGCCACGGTATAGCATTTTTCCATACTACCCCTCCTCATGAAATTGTTGCTGTCCACAAAACAAATCGGTCTGGCTGCCAGACAGCATCCGTATGGACAATAGCATAATTCACTGTTTTTATTATAACAAAAGGTCTTTCAAATGCAAGAAAAAAAGGTCGACATAACATGCCGGCCTTTTCGAAGAAATACCATAATTAATCAGCATTTCCTTATTTTTTCATATTTACAAACTGTGTATACTGAGGCAGCCATACCAGCTCAACGGTACCAATAGGACCGTTTCTCTGTTTCGCTATAATGATCTCAGCAATTCCCTTTTTCTCCGTATCCTTATGATAATAATCATCACGGTAGATAAACATTACCATATCAGCATCCTGCTCAATAGCTCCCGACTCTCGCAGGTCAGAAAGCATAGGTCTGTGATCCGGGCGCTGCTCTACAGCTCGACTGAGCTGTGAAAGTGCAATGACCGGAACGCTGATCTCACGGGCAAGTGCTTTCAGGGAACGTGAAATATCGGAAATTTCCTGCTGTCTGGAATCAGAATGTCCGCTTCCACTCATCAGCTGAAGATAATCAATCATAATAATTCCAAGATTGTGCTCTAATTTGTATTTTCGGCACTTGGAACGCAGCTCGGAAATGGAAATACCGGGGGTATCATCAATAATAAGATTAGAGCGTCCGATAATATCTGCACCCTCCACCAGCTTGGTCCAATCCTCGTCTTTCAGATTACCAGTTCTCATATTCTGGGAATCCACATGAGATTCCATGGCAAGGAGACGGTTTACAAGCTGCTCCTTGGACATCTCCAGACTGAATATCGCTACCGTAACGTCCTTACGAAATGCCATATACTGGGCAATATTAAGAACGAAAGCAGTTTTTCCCATAGACGGACGGGCTGCGATCAGCACCAGGTCTGAAGCATGCATTCCGGAGGTCTTGTAATCCAGATCCACGAAACCGGTAGGAATACCAGTTACCGTTCCCTTCATCTTGGAAGCTTTCTCAATATTGTTCACCGCATTCAAAACCACCTGCTGGATAGGCACAAACTCATCACTGGAGCGTCTCTGAAGAACATTAAACAATTTCTTCTCCGCTTCCTCCAGGATCATTTGTGTGCCTTCTTTCTCCATATAGCAGGCATTTTCCACTTCCTCATTCACTTTGATCAGTCTTCGAAGGACAGCCTTTTCGCTGACAATATTGGCATAATACTTTACGTTGGCAGAAGTGGGAACTGCAGAAATCAGATCTCTTACATATTCCATACTGCTGATATCTGGTGGAAGTTCCTTCTCTTTCAGACGGTTCTGAAGAGTGATCAGATCCACCGGCTTTCCTTCATTACATAACTCCACCATGGCATCAAAAATAATACCATACTGGCTCTGGTAAAAGTCATCACTTGTAAGAATCTCTGATGCTACCAGAATGGCATCACGGTCCAAGATCATGGAACCAATAACGGACTGTTCCGCTTCAATGCTGTGAGGAAGTATCCTCTTGATCAATGCTTCTTCCATTTCGTAAAAAACATCCTCTCCTGCAGCTTTATGCATTACTGTTTACACTTCTTCACAGTAGCCCTTATGCCTCTTCCTTTACCCATACTTTCAGGCTTCCGGTTACCTTAGGATGAAGCTTAACCGGTACATTTGTTACGCCAAGATTGCGGATCGGGTTTGGAAGTACCAGTTTCTTTTTCTCTATATCGAGATTCAGCTGTTTCTTGGCAGCTTCTGAAATTTCTTTTGTGGAAACAGAGCCAAATGTTCTTCCGCCCTCTCCCACTTTAAGAGTAAGAATAACCTCTTTATCTTCAAGATTCTTGGCAAAAGCTCTGGCAGCTTCTAAATTCTCCTGGGCGACTTTCTCTTCATTTGCCTTCTGAAGCTTCAGATCATTTAAGTTCTTTGGAGTTGCCTCAAGTCCAAGCTTCTTCGGCAGGATCATGTTTCTTGCATATCCGTCACTGACGTTTACAATCTCTCCCTTTTTTCCAAGGGCTTTTACATCTTCCAGTAAAATTACTTTCATTCTTTGAATTCTCCTTCCTGGTATAACTGATCTATAATATCTTTGATCATTTTCTCTGTCTCATCTTCTGTAGCCTTCACCTGGGCTCCGGCAATGTTCAGATGACCTCCGCCGCCCATTCTCTCCATCATAACCTGCACATTGACCTCATCAATGGCACGGGCACTTACATACACCTCATTATTATATGGAGTAAGAACAAAAGAAGCCTTCACACCTGCAATATTCAGAAGCTCATTTGCGGCCTGGGCTCCTACTACTGTAGGACTTTCCAACCCCTCGCTGGGGCATCTTCCTATTGCAAAACAATTTCTGTAAATCTGGGCAGTGCGGACAACTTCCGCTCTTGCCTTATATGCATCAATGTTATCCCGAAGCATTTTGCGGACTCTTGTAATATCTGCGCCATTTCTCCGAAGATAAGCAGCTGCTTCGAAAGTACGCACGCCGGAGCGTGTAGTAAAATTATTGGTATCAATTACCATACCTGCATACAGACAATCCGCCTCCAGGCTGCGAAGACGCAGATCCTCGTCAAAATACTGAAGGATCTCGGCAACCATCTCACATGTGGAGGATGCATATGGCTCCACATAGGAAAGTACTGCGTTCTGTATCACTTCACTGCCTCTTCTGTGATGATCCAGCACCACGATCGTCCTGGTCAGATAAAGAAGATCCTGACACTCTGTATAACTTGGTTTGTTTGTGTCCACCACAACCACAACTGTATTATTATCCACAAGATCCTTTGCCTGGGCACAATCTACAAACATGGAAGGCTCATAATCCGGATTATTGATATACCCCGCCATCAACGGACGGATGGATGTGGTCGGATCATTTACTACAATATGGACCGGCTTGCCAAGGGTCTTTCCTGCGCGATAAATACCGATTGCAGCCCCAAGGGCATCTACGTCTGTGATCTTATGTCCCATAACCACAACACGATCCTTGGTGCTCATAAACTCTTTCAGCGCTTGTGCCTTCACTCTGGCCTTTACGCGGGTATTTTTCTCCACCTGCTGGGATTTTCCGCCAAAATAGGCGATGGAATCTCCATTCTTAATTACTACCTGGTCACCGCCGCGTCCAAGAGCCATCTCAATGGC
This sequence comes from Ruminococcus sp. 1001136sp1_2201st1_G3_2201SCRN_220225, assembly GCF_040924365.1. Lineage (NCBI taxonomy): Bacteria > Bacillati > Bacillota > Clostridia > Eubacteriales > Oscillospiraceae > Ruminococcus > Ruminococcus sp. 1001136sp1_2201st1_G3_2201SCRN_220225. The sequence goes on from NZ_JBCOME010000001.1 coordinate 184,020, forward strand.
AATACGGCAATATTCATAATTCTGCAGATAGTTTGCGCCGTTCAGACCAATACCGATACTTAGGGTGACTGCCATTTCATTACCAATATTGACCGTCTTAACTTCATCCAAAATATGAAAACGCTGTTCTTTCAATGCTTCCAGGGAACTCTGACGCATGATCAGGAAGTATTTATCCCGCTCCAGCTTGCGTACAAGTCCGTCAAAATTGGAAAAATACTTGGTGATTTTCCTGTCGATCAGTGCGATCAGAAGGGATCTTCTGACTTCTTCCACACCTTCCAGAGCTTCTTCATAATTGTCCAGATATGCCAGAGCAACTACCAGCTTATCATCCTCATTCTTCTGAATATATTCCTGAAGCTCTGTCTCATCATAGAAAAACATTGCCACAAGATTAATGTCTGCATCCACATTTTCCAGAATACGGGCTTCATTTACCACATCTTTCATAGTAACCAGCTGCATGGAAACACGATAGATCCTGTCACCAAAGTTGGTGCTCATCTCTGTGATCTCCTGTTTCTCAGGTACAGGAAGTTTATCCGGTGTGATCTCCGGAAAAATAGTGGTAATGTGCTTGTTATACAGCTGTTCTTTCCCGGTAAGCTCTGCAAATACCTTGTTGGACCAGATCATTCTTCCATTGGTGTCCATAATGGCATAAGGAAGAGCCAGATCATCCAGAAGACGCTTCTCAAGAGATTCATACTGATTGGCAAACGCGATCAGATCATTGAGAATCAGCGGCCTGTGAAAGCGGGTAAGCAGAAGTGCGGCCACAATATATACCACAATTCCAAGTGTAGCAAGAATTCCTGCTTTCACACTTATCATAAAAATAAGAATATCCAGCCATATAAGAAGAATGGTCAGATACAGTGGCCACCTCATGAACTGCTTCATGGATCCCTTGAATTTCAGTTTTTTATTCATAAGTTTATCCTCACTTACAAATCTTCAGGTACCTTTTACATAGTGACAGGCAAAATACGCCTTTGCCAGATAGTATAACAGATTTCTGAGGATTTTTCCATAGAAGATTAGAGCGTGTTTGAAAAAGACTTTCTGCAAGATGTGCGTCACAATTTGTGGGAGATTTTGCCCGGATGAGGGCGCCGTAGTGGGCTACGGCAACCGAATTCGGGTGAAATATACCGCAAAGTGGGGCGTGCAGATTGCGGAAATGGTTTTTCAAACACGCTCTAGATAGAAAAACCGCCATCCTTCCGGATGGCGGTAAACACTTCCAAATTAGTCCTGGATGTATGGCATCATAGCAAGATGACGTGCTCTCTTAACAGCAACAGTCAGAGCTCTCTGATGTTTCGCGCAGTTTCCTGTGATTCTTCTAGGAAGGATTTTTCCTCTCTCGGAAACATATTTTCTTAATTTTGCTACATCCTTGTAATCGATCTCGTTATTCTCTTTACCACAGAATACGCAAACTTTTTTTCTTCTGCGGCCGCCTCTTCTCTTCATTGGAGAATCTGGTCTTTCGCTTCTATTATTGTAAGCCATGTTGGTTTTCCTCCTGTTTTATTCAGTTCTAAGAGCTAAGCTCTAGTTAAATGGCAATTCCTCGTCAATGCCATCCGGAATGTTCATAAAGCCCTCTGCAGCGGTTCCCGGGTTCGGCATAGATGCCTCCGGTGCACTTGTGCGCGGATGGGAAGCAGCATAACTGTCGCTGGAAGCCTTGCTCTCAGCAAACTCCTGATCTTCCACAACAACCTCTGTAGTGTAAACCTTCTGTCCATCACGGTTGGTATAGCTTCCGGTCTGAATACGACCTGTAACGGCAATCTTCAGTCCCTGACGGAAATACTTCTCAGCAAACTCTGCCGTACGTCCAAAAGAAACACACTGAATGAAATCAGCACTTGCTTCTCCATCGCGACGGAATCTTCTGTCTACCGCTAATGTGTATCTGGCAATTGCCAGTGCATTCTCTCCTGCGGAATATCTTACCTCAGGATCTCTTGTTAAGCGTCCCATTAAAATTACTTTGTTCATTCTTCTTACCTCTCTTAATATACTAAGTGAACGGGCTCTTAATGGTGCTTTCTAAATCCGATTATGCAAAAAGATTATGCGTCTTTTCTGACAACTAAGTATCTTAATACGTTGTCCATGATACGTACATGTCTTTCTACTTCTGCCGGACACTGTGCGTCTGCCTCAAACTGAATAAAGTAGTAGAAGCCTTCATGCATTTTCTGAATCTCGTAAGCTAATTTCTTCTTACCCCATTCTTCAACGTCTGTGATAACGCCATTGTAACGAGTGATGTATCCTTTAGCTTTCTCAACTACTGCATCACGTACTTCGTCTTCAACTTTTGCGCTAACAACTAATGCTAACTCGTACTTGTTCATGCTTGTCTTACCTCCTTATGGTCTGTTGGCCCTTTGCCTGTCAAAGAGCAAGGATATTTTATATATCACGATTTTTAATTCTAACATACTTTTTTCAGGCTGTAAAGCATTATTTTTCCTTTTTTTGAAGATTTTTTGTATTTTTCTCCACCATCTTCCGCGGTACCATAATCTGATGTCCACAGCCCATGCATTTCAGGCGAAAATCTGCACCTACTCTTAAGATTTCCCATTCTTTGCTGCCGCATGGATGGCCCTTCTTCAAGGTAACAATATCTCCAACTTCATAAACAACTGCTGCCATATATAAACTCCTTATTTACCTGCTTCATTTTTGCTTTAGAACCTTTCTCCAGCACATTATTTATTAACTTTTATCTGGGAAAACACCTGTCCGATAGGCTCCTTGATCAAAAGATCTGCATACCGGTCTCTTGGCGTCGGGGACTTATTGATCACTACCAGATGTTCTCCCGAAAAGTAATCGATCAATCCTGCCGCGGGATAAACTGCCAGAGACGTCCCTCCTATAATAAGAACCTGCGCCTGGGAAATAGCACGCACAGACTCATTGATAGTGCGGTCATTCAGTCCTTCTTCATAAAGAACCACATCCGGCTTGATAATTCCACCGCAGGAACACCTTGGAACCCCTTCCGCTGCTTTCATATATTTGAAGTCATAGGATTTCCCACATCTCATACAGTAATTCCGGTATACACTTCCGTGAAGCTCCAGTACATGTTTACTGCCTGCCATCTGATGCAGATTATCAATATTCTGGGTGATAACTGCTTTCAGCTTTCCAGCCTCTTCCAGCTCTGCCAGCTTCAGATGAGCTGCATTCGGCTTCGCTGTATCGCATAGCATCTTGTCCTGATAAAAACGATAAAATTCCTCAGGATGACCCATGAAAAAGGTATGACTTAAAATAGTTTCCGGCGGATAATCATACTTCTGATTATAAAGTCCGTCCTGGCTTCGAAAATCCGGGATCCCGCTCTCCGTAGAAACTCCTGCTCCTCCGAAAAATACAATATTATCGTACTGGTCGATCAGCTCCTGAAGCCTTTCCACTTCCTTACTCATGTCCATTCCTCCAATCATTATACGGTACACATTTTTCAGTAATATGCTTTCCGATATCTCTCTCAAAATCCCTCTGCAGCCCTGCAGAAATTTCCCGGCCGTTTACAGGTCTGCATGCTTTTTTCAAGAAGATCCGATTCTAATTATCACCTGTCTGCTTCGTGCTGTCTGATTTCTTCACAACATCCAAAGTATCCACTCTTTTTCCCTGAACCACATAACGGGTAGACTCATTACCGGTACATGTGGAAAGGGTAACGATCTTGTCGTCTACGCCCAACTCACCTGGTGTAGTCTTAACATCAGAATAGGAGACTATTTTATTCATATAATCCACAAACTCCTGTCCAGGTCCCTTAAACAGTGTATATGTATCACTGTTTACCGCTGTGGTATACGCAGAAATAATCTCATACCGGTAAGTCTTCTCCGGGGTAAAGATCCAGAAATATTTGCTCTTATTGTAAGCAGAATCATCCTTACTGAAATTCTTCAGCTGTCCAAACATAGTCCCGTTCTTCATATTGTGACCGTATACCAGCGTATTGCAGTCACTGAAATCCGCCTTATTCTCATAGTCAATGAAAATAGTTCCGGCAAAATTATAATTCTTCTCATAAGTCATATGAAGATACTGGTCATTGTCAGTTCCCTTTACCACCGGATAGCTGACACCATCAAGTGCCTCCACATAGATCCAGCCGATTACATCTGTATTAATGCTTCGAAGAGAATCAAAATCAATATCCAGCGGGGCCTTCAGAGTCGGTCCGTCTGGTCCTACTGTTTCCTCACTGTCACTGGTACTGTCCTGATCCGGATCACGCTCTGTCACCGCCATCTGGGCAATCGCATTATACTCATCTGAGCCTTTCTTATACTCTGTATAAATGTGATAAAGATTATATGCCGCGTAGCAAAATATACAGATTGCAGCAATCAGTACAATTGTGAGAAATATATCTCCTGCTTTTTTCTTCTTTTTGGGTTTCTTATCTTCACTCATGGCAACCTCCTTCTACCAATATTATTCACACAATCTGAAGTTTCGCATATATCAAACTTTTAAAATCTCTCTATATTATATAGGCTATAAAATTTTCCTGCAACCTCTGTCTCAGGATTGCGGCGCGAGATCATGCAAAGCATGATTTCGTGCTCAGATTATTATACACGCCATACCTTCAGCATCAGTAATTCCTACATTCTTCACTTATTCTTCCAGCAAATCCCTGCACTCTTTCCTCAGCTCATTTTCTTTTTTGCTGTAAAGCAAAAGTTCACAATGTTTAAAATAAGAAGAACAGCCATACTGAGAGATGAAAATACTGCATCTGTCATCTCCTGTCAGACCGGTTTCAAACAACAGCAATTCCTGCCCTTCCCCAAAGCATTCCTCCAGAAAAGAAAAGGCATGTTCCAGCATCTTCTTCGTTTCCTCAAGTTTCTCGTTTCGTAATCTGCAAACATTGCCAAACCGTTCGACGATTTGTTCTATTCCTTCTGTCACGCCAGAAATATGCAGCTCTTTCAATTGGAAAAAATACTCTTCCAGAATTCTGATCTGTTCCTCTTCCCTGGCAGCTTCTTCTGCTGTCAGAAGCTCTGAACAGATTTTCGCATCTAGTGCTTTTCTTCTGGAAGCAACAAACTGTTCCATAGCTTCTACACTGTTCTTTTCCTGCAAAAAAATCTTCAGCAATTTAAGATTTTCGTATAGTTTTTCTGTCTTTTTATCTGTTTTCTGAAAGACTGAAATTCTTTCTGTCACAGCTTCAAGAAGCATTTCGGTTACAGTAAAGCGTTCTTCAAAAGATGCTTTTTTTCCCATATCGCAACAAGTCTTCAGCTGCCTGGTAGTTACATTTCCATCAAGAATTTCCTGTATCTGATAATCAGATTTATACTTCTCATACAGTCTGTAATAACCGGCAAAATCTCTTGCAATTTCCTCTTTTTGAAGGAATTCCCCAATCAGTTCCTCTCCGATTTCCACTTGCAGTTCCTCATAACTTTTCAGGATTTCGGAAAGATCCTCCCAACCTCTGGCAGTCACAAAAAACTTGCCATCTACTGTATTTTCCACCATATAAAAATTCTCTTTTTTAAGGGAAAGATAGGACAAAATTGCGCCATGTATGCCCTTTTCCCCCGCATATTCCAGCCATATATCTGTATCTGCCTGTATGGAAATCTTTCTTACACGATCCAGCGTAACAATGTCAAATTCCCGGACCGATTTGTTGTATGCAGGCGGATTGCCAGCAGCTACAATAATCCATCCCTGCGGCACCTTATGGGTTCCAAAGGTCTTGTTCTGCAAAAACTGCAGCATAGCCGGGGCCAACGTCTCTGACACGCAATTGATCTCATCTATAAAAAGGATTCCCTCCTTTTTTCCCGTTTGTTCCATGTACTCATACACAGAAGCAATAATTTCACTCATGGTGTATTCTGTTATATCAATTTCCATTCCACCGTAATTCCTGGTGACAATTTTGGGAAGTCCTACTGCACTCTGACGAGTATGATGCGTGATGGTGTAAGCCACCAAGCCCACCTTACATTCGGCTGCGACCTGCTCCATAACTGCAGTTTTCCCGATTCCCGGCGGACCGATCAGAAGGATTGGGCGCTGCCGTACCAAAGAATAGGTATAAACTCCATTCCCGTCCTTTTTCAGATAAGCAGCAAGGGTATGGATAATCTCATTTTTTGCGTCTTTGATATTCATATTTTTATCCTTTCGCCGATAACCAGTTTATAAGCCCAGTCCGGCACAAGTCTCATATTTTCCGTCTTTTTCACAAATACAAAGGCCGTTTCATAATCCGGTTTCTGTCTCGGATAAATCCCATCTCCGTCAGTAAAGTAGATCAAAGCCTTCAGATTCTGCAATTCCCGCTTCTCCTGTTCCTTTCTGATCAGTTCAAAAACAGGCCTGAAATCGGTTCCGCCCCGTCCCTGTATGGTTATCTTCTGCATATATTCTTTCCATTCTTCCTCTGAATGGATCACCTGGTACCACTGAATACAACAGTCACATTGGACAATATATACTTTCATTTTCTTAAAAAAATTCTCCCGGGTGCTGAGGATCTGGTAAGTCTCTCCAAGGAATCTCCGGACCAGCTCCTTGGAACAGGAACCAGAGGTATCAATGGCGATCACCAATTCCTCCAGACGATTCACTTCTTTGTATTCCAACGGCTCGATCAGCGGCAGATTTCCATACTGCTCCATTCCAAAATTATAAAAAATATAATCAAAGCTATCCTCATCCAATTGGATTTCTTCCCTGGGAAAAGCAAATTTTCGGAGAAATTTCCGATAATCATATCGGCTTTTGTACAGTTCCTCCAATTCCTCTTCTTTACTTCCAGAACTTGCTCCGATCCGATGCTTCTGCCGCTCCCTTCCAAGGGTGGTATATGTAAGAATCTTTTCCCACCTGCACCGTTTTTGTTCCCTTTTCCATGGATTTACACTCCATAAAGAATGATCATCAAAGGAAAAAAGAGATTCCAGCTCTTCAATATTAAAAGGGAATTTTTCCTGTTTCAGAAGCTGATAAAGTACCTGAGCAGAGCAATTTCTGCCTTTAAAAAATTCAAAAATCTGTCTTCTTTTTTGCAGTTCTTCTGACGAATATTGCCATAAATTTTCCGGAATATTCTGCCAGATCAGAAGCTCCACAGCCAGATCACAGGCCACATTCCACAATCTTTCTTCCATCTTTTTGTCAGAAAAAGGATGCTGGTAAAGGCAGTGAAATAACATGTGCAGACAACCTCTTTTCAGCCTTTCTGGATTCCCTGCCCACGTATAGATCAGAAATACAGGGTCTGCTATTATCCTCTCACCGTCAGTTCCAATTCCATGGATCCAGGACTGCGAAGAGCTCTCATTTCCCATGCTGTTCGGAAACATTTTTGCCTCCACGACCACCGAAAGGGCTGCTGATGCATAAGAAAAAAACGGAAATCTTGCACAGATTTCACTTCTGCAGGTATGCAGGATTTTCATTCCCATTTCCTGGTATTTCCTTTTTTTCTTTATGGAACTGCCTGTATTTTCAGACATTTTTCTTTCTTTATTATCCTGCATAGTTTCGCTTTCTTTCCTGCTAAAGGTCAAATTTTTTCTCTTTATATCCGTATTTCTGATTCTTTAACCTCATCAGCCACACCAGGCTCTCCAGCTTTCGCTCTCTTCTGGCAGTACAGATAAAATTCTCCAGTTCTTCTGCTCCAAACCAGCCAGAATTCTCCAAAAGCTCCATTTTCCCCACATTCTCTTCCCGGATCAAAGCTTCCATAGCAGGGCGGATCCTTCGCTTCAGATACTGGCCATAGGCAGTTTTTTTCTCTTCTTCGCACTCATTTGCTAAAAAAAATCCTTCCAATGCGCAGGCAAGCCGAATCCGCTCCTGTCCTGTTGTCTGGAATTTTTCATACCGCATATCACGCTCTTTTTCCATATATAATCCCAGCTTTCTCACTGGAGCCTGTTTAAAAAAGCATTCCGGCAATCTTTATGCCCCACTTTGTGACGCACATCTTGCAGAAAGCCTTTTCAAATACGCTCCTGCAGTTTCCCTGCTTCTTATTATAATCCATCCTGCCTTTTCCCACAATCGGATTTTTCTCATTTGCCACATACGCTCTCTCCTGTTATAATAAAAATACCAGAGCCTGTTTGAAAAAGCATTTCAACAATCTGCACGCCCCCTTTGTGGTATATTTTGCAGCAAACCTTTTTCAAACAGGCGCTAAGAACAACAGGAGGTTTCATTAAAATGGAAAAAAAGAACTTGATCGTCGGACAATCCGGCGGACCTACTGCAGTTATCAACAGCAGCCTTTATGGTGTAGTTTCTGAGGGCATAAAACAGGAAGAAATCGGACATGTTTATGGCATGATAAACGGTATTGAAGGATTTCTGAAGGGCACCATTCTTGACTTTGAAGAAGCACTTCCCGGGGAAAAGCTGAAATATCTTACCTACACCCCAGGCGCTTACCTGGGCTCCTGCCGCTATAAGCTTCCGGAATCTCTGGAAGATCCGGTATATCCAGAGCTTTTCCGCAAATTTGAGGAGATGAATATTGGCTGGTTTTTCTACATCGGCGGCAACGATTCCATGGATACTGTGAGCAAGCTTTCCCGCTACGCAGCCATGATTGGCAGTGACATCCGCATTATCGGAGAGCCGAAGACCATTGACAATGATCTTGTGCATACCGACCACACTCCTGGATTTGGCAGTGCTGCCAGATATGTGGCTTCCACAGTCCGTGAAATCACCCTGGATGCCAATGTTTATGAAAAAAAATCCGTGACCATCGTAGAGATCATGGGACGTCATGCCGGATGGCTCACAGCGGCCAGCGCTCTCGCCCGCAAATATACCGGCGATAACCCGCTTCTTATTTATCTTCCGGAAACAGCCTTTGATACAGAAGAATTTTTGAAAAAAACAGAAGCCTGCTTCGAAAAAAACTGTAATGTTGTTGTCTGCGTTTCCGAAGGCATTCATGATAATAAAGGAACTTTTATCTGCGAATATGACAATTCTGTAGGCACCGATACTTTTGGTCATAAAATGCTGGCAGGCTGCGGCAAATATCTGGAAAACCTGGTGCGAAGCCGACTTGGCGTGAAAGCCCGCTCCATTGAACTGAATGTAAGCCAGCGCTGCAGTGCCTCCATGCTCTCTGACACGGACCGCCAGGAGGCCATTACAGCCGGTATTTTCGGCGTTCAGGCTGCACTGAAAGGCGAAACTGGAAAAATGGTATCTTTCATCCGTCAGGAGACCTCTGAGGGCGTTTACCAGATGAGATGCGGACTTGAGGATGTCAATGAAATCTGTAATGAGGAAAAAACCGTTCCCCTTTCCTGGATCAGCCAGGACGGTTCTGACGTAACAGAGGATTTCATCCATTATGCAAGTCCACTGATTCAAGGAAATGTAGAGCTGCCTATGGGCGAAGACGGACTTCCGGTCTGCGTATACAGAAAATAACGTTACCAGTGAACAGTAACAAAATAACCACGCCGTTCTGAGTTCAGAGCCGGCAGAAAATCCCCTATACTGTATCATGATTTAAACAGGGCGAAACATATTCTACATGTTTTTCTTGTGGCTCACGAAAAAGAAAAGAACTCCTTTCTCTATAAGATCAGTTAGAGCGTGTTTAAAAAAGGCTCTAACTGATCTTACAGAACAAAGGAGTTCTTACTTTTTCTTTATTTTTCACACAATCAGCAAAAATCCATGATTCCTTCTGCCTTATTCCTGACCATTTCCAAACATCTTATGATCTTCTTCCAGTTTCTCCTGAACCTGGCTGTCATGAATTTTCTCTTCTTTCTCCTCATCCCTAGCCTTGGGCAGGATCAGGTTCAGACAGACTGCTATGATCGTCGCCAGCACAACCGGAGATTTTCCGAAAATGGTAGTCACCCATGCAGGAAGTGTGGCAAGTGCTGCATTTGCTTGGGAAACACCCACACCAAGTGCTGCAGCCAGACCTACAATGGAGGAATTACGGTAATCCATTTCTGCAGAAGCCACCAGCTTCATACCTGTCATAGCAATAGATGCAAATACGGAAACTGTAGCACCACCCAATACGCACTGGGGAATCGTGGTCAAAAGTGCTGAAAATTTCGGAACAAATCCGGCAATTCCAAGAAAAGCAGCTGCCAGCCCCAGAACCCAGCGGTTGATAACCTTGGTCGTGGTGACAATACCAACGTTCTGGCTGTATGTTGCAGTTGGAAGTCCTCCAAACAGGGCTCCAAGAATATTGGTAATACCATAAGCTACAATACCACCCTGAAGCTCTGAATCCTTTGGCGTCCGGTTCATAGCACCGATAGTAGTTGCAGAGTAGTCACCGATTGCCTGAATTGAGTTAATTGCAAAAAGCAGTCCGATGGCTACACATGCAGAAATCTCAAAATGCACTCCGAAGTGCAACGGCTGTGGTACCTGGAATACACTTGCCTTGCCCACGCTTGAAAGATCCACCATTCCGAATGGAATGGATACCACATATCCGGCCAGCATACCAATCAGAATAGAAGAAAGCTTCCAGATTCCTTTTCCAAAGTGGTTCAGGACTGTTACCACTGCAAGGGTAAAGAAAGCCACCAGCCAGTTCTGCCAGGAGCCATAATCCGGATTAGAGGTTCCACCAGCCATATAGTTGATCGCAGTGGGATACAGGGAAAGTCCGATGGTAAATACCACTGTTCCTGTGATCAGAGGCGGAAAAAATACCCTGATCTTTTTTACCATAATTCCCATGATAACGGCAACAACACCGCCTACAATCTGGGCTCCCAAAATGGTGTCGATTCCGTATCCGTCCGCAATGGCCTGCATACTTGGTACATATGCGAAGCTGACACCCATAATGATTGGAAGTCCTGAACCAATCCTGTACTTCTTCCCAATGGGAAAAAGCTGGAGTAAAGTAGACAGCGCAGCAACTACCAGAGCTGCCTGAATAAGAATGACCTGATCCTTATTCTCAAGCCCTGCTGCGCCTGCCACAATAATGGCAGGGGTGACACATCCCACGATCATTGCAACAACATGCTGCAACGCAAGAGGAAGGGCTTCCTGTATCCGCGGGATACCATCCGTTTCAAAAATACTGCCTCTCTTCATAATATTTTCCTGCTTTCTTTTGTTTTATACAGTATACCAAATAAGGCGTACAAAAACAATTAGGTTGGCTTAAAATATTTGTATTTAATATTCACAAAAAAGTCAGTCTATTTTTGTAAACATTTATCTTTTTTGTTTTTAATCTTATACCAGTTCTTTTTTCATGGTTAAAATATTCTGTCCGTCAGCGTATTCATAAGAAAGCTCATCCATGGTTTTCTTTACCAGAAAAATTCCAAGCCCTCCAATTTCTCTGTCTTCAATATCCAGTGTAATGTCCGGATCTTTGTTTTCCAGTGGATTATAAGGAATTCCCTGGTCTATGAAAGTCAATGTGATTTTCGGCGGATTATCTTCCATTTCAATTTGTATTGTGGCATTTCCGCTGCCCTTCCCATAAGCATAATAAGCAATGTTTCCAAATATCTCATCTATGGCAACATCCAGCTGCATCTGAACCTTCAACGGACAATCCTTTTCTTCCAGCACTTCATTTACAAATTCCGTAACTTTATCCACATTCTCTATCTTTGCTTCCACTGTAATACTTTTCAAATTTCACAGCTCCTTTCCCATACGCTACCAAGGCTTCTGTTTCCATCCCGCCTGGTAACCATACCTTTTTTCCTGCACTATGTAAAAAAGAATCCTGCACAAAATACAGAATTCCTTTATTAAATGCGCGCTGAACCGGTTCCTCACATGGTAAGTTCTCTGACCACTCCTAAAACCTGCCAGACCTGCTGCGCGTGTTACTCTATTGTTAAAATATCCGTAAACCCTGTAATCTCAAAGACTTCCTTTACAACATCTCCCACATGGATCAGTTTCATACTTCCTTTTTTATTCATAACCTTCTGCAATTTCAAAAGCACACGCAGACCAGCAGATGAAATGTACTCAAGATCTGCAAAGTCAAGCACCAGTTCCTGTGTATCTGCCAGTTCCTTCTCTGCAAAAACATCCAATTCAGGAGCTGTGGTTGTGTCCAATCTTCCTGACAGCATTACAGTATCTTTTGTTCCTTCATTTTTCTTTTCAATCTTCAGGCTCATATTCTTCTCCTTTTAAATCAGATTATTTTCGCGACTTTTCTCTTATGTCTATCAATTACTCTGATAAAACATTCTTCGTAAGGCTTTCTCCATATTTTATGGGTTTATTATACAAAGAATCAATATTTTGTGTCAAGTTTTATCAAGGCTTTTTATCACGCCAATAACTCAAATGTATGATAAAGATCCATTCTCCCAAATCCCCAGTCCCGATTGGGATACTGCATCCGTTCTTCACGCTCCGCCCCTCGTGTAATATAATTTTTCACGCTCGAGCCGGTAAAATAGGGTTGATTCCCACGTATCACCGCCCATTCGAACAAAAGTGCAGCCGCACCGGCAGTCTGAGCGGCAGAAAGGCTGGTGCCGGAGGCATTTCCGTAAAGACCGTTTAACTGGGGTACCCGGATCTGGACACCTGGGGCTGCTACCTGTGGAACTACATTTCCATCTGGCATAAAGCCTCTGCTTGCCTGGACATACAGGCTGTTGTCACGATACTGGTAAGCAGTCACGGTAATACTCTCCAGCGAATCTCCAGGTGCCGTCACTGTATTATAAGGCGATGGTTCCAGAAAATAGGTTTCCTCCGAAATCAGCCCCTGAACCGGCAGCCACATATGAAATCCTACATTCTGCCCATCTCTTCCTCTAACAAAAATACGCCAGATTCCAGGTACCGGCTGGATAAATTGAAAATATACCAGCGTGTATCCGGTCTGCCTCTCAATAGAAACATAATTTACCTTCACCCTTGTTTCCACAAAGACAAAAGATAATTCCTGCGTCACCGCCCCCAGTGAAGCGCTGATATCCAGAGTTTCCCCTGTAGGAGACTGCAAAGAAAGATTATAAATTTCTGGCGGCTCGCCCCAGAATTCCATGGTAAATCCTGGCTCCTTGTTTCCAACGCGAAGCTCCGCCAATGCCTGGTTTTCTCTCTCTGTAAGGCGGCCTGCGTAATGATGTCTTGCCGCTCCCTCATTTCCAGCTGCAACAGAAACTGAGATCAGCGAATACTGGGAAATATAATCCACATAAAGACTCAGTGGATTTTTCCCGATATGTGCTCCCTGGCTGCTGCCAATTCCAAGGCACAGAGAAAGAGGCATTCTTCTGTCATTCGCAATTCGCACTGCAAAATCCATTCCCATCATAATGTCATTTTCCTGGAAAAGCTCCGCTTCTGCAGGGAAAAGATAGAACTCCCGGAGATATTTTTTCGCAGGCTTCACTTTCACAATGATCAGTATGGCTTCTGGTGCGGCTCCAGAAAAATTCTCCTCAGGAAAATAATTTCCAGCCGCAATAGCAGCCATTCTGGTTCCATGGCCATCCGTATCCACAGAGGGCACAATTTCCAGAGGATTTCCGGAAGCCAGTGCCTGATCAATATCCTTTTTCCAGAAGACACGACCATAAGGCACTTCTTTCCCATCTCCCTCTAAGGTCTGGTCCCAGATGCAAAGGATTCTGCTGCCCATTTCGTTCTGAAAAACCGGATTCCGATAGTCAATTCCGGAATCCACAACCGCAACAGCTGTTCCGCTTCCTTTCAGCTGAAGGTAGGGCTGTTCCTGAAGCCGGGTAATTCCGGAAGCACTAAGGCCTCCAAGATCCATATGCGTATAACATTTTGGAATAGAACTGTAGGAATACGTATTGATATTCCACCTTCCAATTTCTGTCAAGGGTGCATAAACTACCCCGTAAATTCCGTTTATTTTCTGAAAACTAAAACCTGGGACATCGCCCAGGTCTTCCTGAAAATCGTCCATATATTTTACAATAAAATCCGCATACATCTCGTTCTGTGCCGGTGAAACTGACTCCTGCATACTCAAATTGCCCGCGTCTTTATTTCCCATAACTGCCCCTTAAAGCTTTTTCATTTAAGAGTATGCTTTATTTTTCATTTCAATGACTTGAAGCGTGTTTTCTCTGTACCAACATCACAATTCCTGCCAAAAATGTAAAGACTGAAATAAACTGCGACGTAGAAAGCACTCCCACACTTCCTCTTGCCAGATCTCCGCGAAAAAACTCTAGCACAAATCTTCCTGCACTATAAAAAATCAGATATGCCGCCGCTGTCTCTCCATCTTTTTTCTGGCTTCTCAAAATCAAGAGCAGCAAACCATAATGAAGAAAGTCAAGAATACTGGAATAAATCTGCGTAGGAACCAGCGCCACCCCATTTGGTGCAAAAGCAGACGTATGAAACGTAATGGAAAAAGCACCGGACGTTTCTTTTCCGTAACAGCATCCTGCCAGCAGACACCCAATTCTTCCAAATCCTTGTGCAAGTGCTACAGAAGGCATTAACGTATCAAAAAGCTTCAGAAAATTCAGTTTTTTTACCCTGCAATATACATACGCCGTGAAAATTCCACCAACAATTCCACCAAATACCACAAAGCCATCGGTCAGAGTAGCACTCAGAAACCCAGGATTTTCCAGGATACTTTTCCATTCTGTAATCCAATACAGGATCTTGGCGCCCAGGAATCCTCCCACTACGCACCATACCACCAGATAAAAAACGTGTTCATAGGGCAGTTTCCGCTTTTTTGCCCTGTATTCTCCGGTAAAATAAGCTGCCAGAATTCCAATGGCGATCATCAGTCCGTACCCATAGACCGTAAATGGACCAATCCGCAGAAGTTCATTTTTCATAAATTATTCTCTCCACTCAAAACCATTTTTTCCAGAACCTTAAAAGTTCCTTGTTTGCATGATCATTTTTAGGACTTTCCATACTCTTATCCGGATCACATTCCCCGCAGATATCCACCTGCAGGATTTTTCCATTCTCTTTTTCAAAATGAGAGCACAATGCCAGAAGTACTTTCAACATCTCTTCTAAAGTCATATCTCCTTGGCTCCAGGTAGTGGCTGCCTCCTCCGGACAGAGCACATCCTTATCAATGGAAATATACAGCGGTATATTGGCAGGAATTTCCAAGCTTCTGATCAATTCTTCCTCAGAACCTTTTTTCTCAGCCATATACGGCCTTGCCTCAGCCAGCCTCTCTCTGGACAAAAAATGCACTCTGTCCTTAAAGGGTTCTTCCACCTGCCCGTACGCTTCCTCATCCGGCCCGATCAGCCAGACCTCATGAAGCTTTTCTACCTCTTCCAGTGCACTTGCAATCCACCCCCCGCAGGACAAAAGCCCTCCGAAAGCAGGAAGCTGCATGTCTGTATGATTGTCAAATACCAGCAGGTTGAAGGGCTCTTTCACCCGCCCGATCCCGATTCTGCTCATATAATGATAATTTCCGGAATCCATAAAATAAATTCCGGAAACCGGATATTTTTCCATTCGTTCCAGAATCTGCGCCTGGGCATCTCCATCGCAATAGCAGTTGGTTCCTGAAATATCACTCAGGTCTATCCAGGAAATCTGCTCTCCCTCATAGAACTGCTCTTCCTGGTAAATTCCAGAAAAATCCATGATCACAATGTTCCGCTTCAATCCTTCCATTCCTCCAGAATTTCCTCTTCTTCCGGCTTCTGACTTGCCTGTTCTTCCTGATCCGCCTGCTCTTCCTGATCTGTCTGCTCTTCCTGATCTGTCTGTTCTTCCAGAGCACCTGTATTTTCAGCACCAGATTCGACTGTCTCAGTGTCAACCTTCTTCGCAGGTTCAAAACCTGAGTCCGGTGTTTCAGCATCTTTCACAGCCACATCAGCATCTGTCACTTTATCCTCTTTCTTTCCATCACCAGCTGATCCATCCTGAATCTCTTTTTTCAGCCCATGTTTCAGAATCAGATAAAAAATAATATCCAGCACTCCGTTCGCCACAAAAATACATCCTGAAATCTGCACGGTCATCCTGATTTCAGAAAATGGATTTACAAGGATCAGCACTCCAAGTCCTATAAAAATCAGACTTTCAACCAGAAATGCCTTCCAAACGCCCTGCCCGCGCTTCTTTAGTTTCATACTGCCGCGCATCATCCAGATGCTGTCCACCAGAATAAAAGCTCCTAGCATAAGAGTCAGCAGTTTCACAACCACAGTTGGATTCATAAACAAAAAGATACCGATCACCAACACGATCACACCGGAAAAAAGATCCAGTATGGTAGAATTATCCTTTTCCAGAACAAAGATCAGAATGTGATAAACACCGGCCCCGATCAGAACCAGCCCAAATACCACCTTGCACAGAACATTCACCGTTTCTACAGGCATCAATGCCAGACACAGTCCAAAAAGAATATAAAATACAGATGTTGGAATCTGTCCTCTTAAAATTTTGCTTTTCTTCTCTTCCATCATTTAACCTCCTGTTATCCTCCGGTTCTTTTTGGACAGTATAAACCTTTTCGTGAAATTCGTCCACAAAAAGCCGGAAAAAGAGTATAATTTCCTATATAAAAAATCCATTTTTATACTTGAAGTTTTTCCCTGTGGTATTATAATGAATGTCGAAGGAAAATGAATTATGTCGTAACTGTTCAAACAGGGAACAGTTCCATTATATCTAATTTTTTATCGGAGAATTAAATTTTGAAAAATATTAAAAACAACAAAACCATTCTTGCCGTTATCCCAGCTGTCGTAGTGCTGGCTGCAGGGGTAGCTTTTTTTTGCTCTCGTTCAGGCAATACTGACAAACAATGTCAGGAAACAGTTGAACGTCTTCAGAAGCTTGAAACAGCCGATATCTCCAGTATAGAGGATGCGATCCGTGCACTTTCCGAGAAAGAAAAGCCCACCGGATCGGACTCAGAGGAGGGTGTTCTTGGCGATATTCTCACAGATGTACAAATTAAACAGGCATTTCAGGGAACTGTTATTGTAGGGGACTCTATTACAGAATCAATTGCAGAATATGGTTTTCTTGACACCAGTATTGTAGTTGCCAAGCTGGGACTTCGTATTGACGATGCAGATGACCAGATCAATACCGCCATCAGTCTGAATCCAAGCGTATTTTTCCTGTCCTTTGGAGCAAATGACCTGGAAATTTACAATGGTGATTCCTCTGCTTTT
Source organism: Ruminococcus sp. 1001136sp1_2201st1_G3_2201SCRN_220225 (assembly GCF_040924365.1). Lineage (NCBI taxonomy): Bacteria > Bacillati > Bacillota > Clostridia > Eubacteriales > Oscillospiraceae > Ruminococcus > Ruminococcus sp. 1001136sp1_2201st1_G3_2201SCRN_220225. The sequence continues at coordinate 201,233 of NZ_JBCOME010000001.1, forward strand.
ATTGACGCCTACCGTGTAAAAGTGAAACAGATCCAGAATGCTCTTCCGGATACTGCCATTTACATCAACAGCATTCTTCCCATCCAGCAAAGCGCCATCGACCAAAGTCCTGCCCTTGCTTATTATGACAGCTTTAATCAGGCACTCAGGGACTTTTGTGACGAAATGGGATGCACTTTTATAGACGATACATTCCTTGTAGACGAAAGCATGTATGAGCCGGATGGTGAGCATATGGTTTACAACTACTACCCCAAATGGCTTACTTATATGGCAGAAAGGGCAGGTCTCGTATGAAGCTGAATACCAAACGAAATATCCTCTCAGATTTTTCCGGCAAACTGAGCGGCAATCTGAAGAAAAATAAAAATCAGGGAACCAGCATCCTTTCTGATTTCAAGCTTACCGGTTCCCTTATCATAAAATCCGTCATGGTAATTTTCCTGGTTGTCTATCTGGGACGCCTCTATGTGTCCGACTACGCAGCAGACATATCCATGGACAAAATATCTGCATCCCTTGAACAGGTTTCCGGTGTTACGGACCTTAGTGAGCCAGGGGTTTCCGGTCTTCGCCGTTTTTATCAGATTGATGAGAATGACATAGACAGCTACTTTTTCCGTAAAGCAGCCTCCCCAATGTCTGTAGACGAAGTTCTGGTAGTTAAGGCTAATTCTTCTTCTGAGGCAGGCGCCTATTTAGAAGCAGCTCAGGCTCATCTTGAAAGTCAGAAGAACATTTTCGAAGGCTATGGAACTGATCAGATGGCACTTCTCGGAGAAGCTTCTGTAGAAAAGCGCGGTGCCTATGTCTGGTATTTCTGCGGTGAAAACGCCCAGGAACTTCGCCAGGCTTTATTATCCATGATATAGGAGAATTGACGTTATGGTATTTAACAGTGTAATTTTTATATTTTGTTTTCTTCCCATATTTCTGCTGATCTACTATTTCGTGCCGGCCAGGGCCCGTAATCCGGTACTTTTCGCAGGAAGCCTTTTCTTTTATGCATGGGGAGATCCTACCTATCTGGTTCTTATGCTGTTTTCCAGCTTTTTCAATTATTACATGGGCAAAGAGCTTGGGAAAATAACCGATGAAGATCCGTCCCGCAAGCGAAACCTTATTTTCGCAGTAGTGATCAACCTTCTGATCCTGGGATTTTTCAAATACTGGGGATTTCTTCTTGATACCGTCAGCGGTGTCACAGGACTGAAGCTTACCTATCCGCAGCTTGCATTGCCCATCGGACTTTCTTTCTATACCTTTAAGAATCTGTCCTACATCCTGGACATCTATATGGGAAAAACAGAACCCTGTAAAGGATTTTTTCCATATGCCGTATACAGCACCATGTTTCCGCACATGACAGCCGGACCCATTGTCCGCTACACTGACATTTCGGAATCCATCAGCCGCCGCAGTATAAACACAACGCGCCTCGGTGCAGGTGCAGAGCTCTTTATCAAGGGGCTTTCCAAGAAGGTTCTCCTTGCAGACAATCTTTCCGCTCTGTACACCACCCTTCAGGCTTCCGGTACTACCTCTTTTGTGGGAACCTGGCTTGCCATTGGCGCATATACACTGGAGCTGTATTTCGATTTCAGCGGATATTCCGATATGGCCATCGGTCTTGGACAAATGCTGGGCTTCAATTTCAACAAGAACTTTGATTATCCTTACATTTCCACCAGCGTCTCTGAATTCTGGCGCCGCTGGCATATTTCTCTTGGAAGCTGGTTCCGTGATTACATCTACATCCCACTGGGAGGCAACCGTGTTTCCACAGGCCGACATATCCGCAACATCCTTGTGGTATGGGCACTTACCGGTCTCTGGCATGGCGCCAGCTGGAACTTTGTGTTCTGGGGTGTTTACTACGGTCTCCTTCTTCTGGCAGAGAAATTCCTTCTTGGACGTTTTCTTGAGAAAGCACCTGTCTGGCTTCGCAATTTATATACCATGTTTGCCGTGATCATCGGCTGGGTATTTTTCAGCCAGACCACACCTGCAACCATAGGAAAAATGCTGGGAGCCATGTTTGGATTGGGAGCTTCCTGCTTCGCAGACCGTGCCTCCCTGTATGCACTGAAATCCGGACTGATCCTGATGATCATTTCCGTGATCAGCTGCCGTCCGGGGCTTTACCAGTATTTCAAGCGCCTTGCAAGACGCAATACTTACCTTGCCGCAGTGATAAACGCAATCCTGTTTTTCCTCTGTATTGCGTATATGATCTACAGTTCCTACACACCATTTATGTATCAGCAGTTCTAGAGTAAATTTGAAAAAGCCCTGAACTGGTACCATATTAATTGGAGGACCCATGAAAAAGAAACCAAACGGATACCGCTATTTTTATCACCTGACCGGATGCCTTTTCGGAATCTTCATCCTGGCAGTACTGATAATCAATTTTTTAGTTCCGGACCGGGGCTTTTCCCAGAAGGAAAACCGTGTGCTGGCCTCCCGTCCGGCTATCAGCGTTTCACAGCTCACATCCGGCAAATTTGCTGATGGTTATGAAACCTATGTAAATGACCAGTTTTTCCTTCGTGACTGGTGGATCACACTGCGCGCCACAGCTCAGCGTATCCTTGGAAATACGGAGGAAAACGGCGTTTTTCTTGGCGAAAACGGTTACCTGATGGAGGATTTTACAGCACCCTCCCAGGAGCGTCTGAACCGTACCGTAAACGCTATGACAGATTTTGCAGCAAGACATTCTGATCTACCCCAGTATGCGCTGATTGCGCCAAATGCCGTGAATATCCTTTCAGATAAGCTCCCTGCCCTGGCTGCTGCCACTGACCAGAATCCTTATCTGGACGCAACTGCCACTGCTCTTGAAAAGGCAGGTGTCACTTTCGTGGATGTGCGTGACACCCTTTCCCAGCACAAGGATGACGGAATTTATTACCACACAGACCATCACTGGACTACTCAGGGAGCTTACTTCGCTTATATGCAGCTTGCAAAGGTACTTGGAATCGATTCTTCTTCCATCTCCTACGACAAGCTCCCGGTTTCCATGAGCTTCCAGGGAACCCTTTCCGCAAAAAGCGGTTTCCGTGCTTCTGAGAAAGAGGAAATGGATGTCTTTCTTCCAAGAGATGACTCGGTTCCTTCCTCTGTTGTAAATTATGTAGACGAACAGAAAAAAACGGCCAGCTTTTACGATACCAGCAAGCTGGAAACCAGAGACAAATACGCCATGTTCTTTAACGGAAACCATGGCAAGGTTGTGATCACCACCCCTACAGAGGAAAACCGTACCTTACTTGTGATCAAAGACTCCTACGCAAACAGCCTGATACCTTTCCTGGCACCTTACTACCGCAAGATTGTTATGGTAGACCCTCGTTATTTCTATGACGATCTGGAAGAACTGATGCAGGTAGAAGAAATTCAGGAAGTACTTTATCTCTATAATGCAAATACATTCTATGCAGACACTTCCCTGGAGCTTGCACTTATGCCTCAGAGCAGTACAAATTCCACACCTGACAGCGTTGAAACGGATAGCACAGATACTACTTCTGCTTCTTCTGACAACGCTTCTGCTGACAATCCCGAATCTTAATCTTAACCTTATTTCCTTCTGCCAGACAGGCAGGAGGATTTTTTTTCCAAATTTCATTGTACAACTCATGCAAATTCGCTATAATTACTTTATTAAGCAGCTATTTTCTGCAAAGTGTTTTTTGGAACGCAGTTCGCAGAAATCCCAATAAAACAGAATCCTGCTTGCAGGATTCTCCGCCTGCGGCTGGTCGCCTCCAGCGACATCCAGCGCATGTTTGAAAAAGGCTTTCCGCTGCAGTGCGAAGCGGGTAACTGTGAAGGTACTGGACAGTTACCTTTATTAAACATTTAGGAGCGAAATTATGAAAATAGTATTAGAACATCTCACAAAGCAGTTTCCGCCCCGTGGAAGAAAGGCTCAGGAGCCGGTCACAGCTGTAAGCGATTTCAATTTCGAAATTCCTGACGGTCAGCTGATCGGACTTCTCGGCCCCTCCGGCTGCGGGAAAAGTACTACCCTGAATATGATCTGCGGCCTGGAGAAACCAACCAGCGGCAGAATTCTTTTCGGCGATGATGATGTGACTTCATTTCCCCCAGAGCGGCGCGGCGTTGGTATGGTATTTCAGAATTATGCACTTTACCCCCACCTCACAGTGAAGCAGAACATCCTCTTTCCTCTTCAGAATCTGAAAGGAAAGGACAAGCTTTCCAGATCCCAGATGGATGAGCGGGCTCAGAATGCAGCCCGTCTGGTGCAGATCACAGAGCTTATGGACCGACGTCCTTCCGAGCTCTCCGGCGGTCAGCAGCAGCGCGTAGCCATTGCCCGTGCACTTGTAAAAATGCCCCGCGTACTGCTTCTCGACGAACCGCTCTCCAACCTGGATGCCAGACTCCGCCTCCAGACCCGGGAAGAGATCCGCAAGATCCAGCGGGCTACAAAGATCACAACTGTCTTTGTCACCCATGACCAGGAGGAGGCCATGAGCATTTCCGACATGATCGTAGTCATGAAGGATGGTGTGGTACAACAGATCGGGAAGCCCCAGAACGTTTACGACAGCCCTGTAAATCTGTTTGTAGCCAAATTCCTTGGTACCCCTCCCATCAATGTATTCGAGGGACAGATCCGTGGCGGAAGCCTTTACATCGGTGAAAATGCAGTTCTTCTCACACCTGGGATCTCCGACCAGCCGGTTTCTGTGGGAATCCGTCCGGAGGGATTTATCCCCGATGAGAAGGGAGCGCTCTGCTGCCAGCTTGGCGGCATGGAAGTAATGGGCCGTGACATCTCCGTTGTCTCCACCCATGCATCCTCCGTAAATCCTGTGATCCGCTCCATCATCAGCTCTGACACCCAGATCCGGCTTGATGCAAAAACCGTCCGTTTTTCTATCAAGCCAAACAAGATCTTCCTGTTCCGGCATGATACTGGTGAACGGATCAACCTTTAAAGGGAGGCTCCTATGAACAAACGAAACTTCAAAGGCTGGCTGTACCTTCTGCCGGCTATGCTTTTTCTGGGTATTTTCATGGTCTACCCTCTTATCGATGTTTTTATCTATTCCTTTGAAGAGGGCTATAATTCCGCTTCCCAGACTTACTATGGGACAGGTATGTACAACTATTCCTACGTCCTTCATGACCCATATTTTCTCCAGGCGATCCGGAATACCTTTATCCTGGTTGTGATCACAGTGCCCCTTTCCACTTTGCTGGCACTTCTGATTTCCGTTGCCTTAAGCTCTGTGAAAGCTCTGAAAAAACTTTTCCAGACCATTTACTTCCTGCCATATGTAACCAATACACTGGCCGTGGGACTGGTATTTATGATCCTTTTCAAAAAAACTGCTTATTCTGACGGACTGATAAACCTGGTGCTGAAGCTGTTCGGACAGGGACCTGTAGATTTTATTGACGGACCATACTGGGCGAAGATGCTGGTATTATGCATTTATACCATCTGGATCGTTATGCCATTTAAGGTACTGATCCTTACCAGTGCCCTGGCTTCTGTAAACCAGAATTATTACAATGCAGCCCGGGTAGATGGTACCTCCAGATTCCGTATTTTTGTCCGGATTACCCTGCCGATGATCTCCCCCACTGTTTTCTATCTGATCATCACTGGTTTTATCGGTGCATTCAAGGCTTACAGCGATGCAGTTGCCCTTTTTGGCACAGACTTAAACGCAGCTGGCATGAACACCATCGTAGGCTATGTTTACGACATGCTTTACGGAAATGGCGGCGGCTACCCGTCCTATGCCTCAGCAGCAGCGATCCTGCTATTTGTTATTGTTTTGACAATCACCTGCATAAACCTGCTTGTAAGCAAAAAGCATGTATACTATTCGTAACTATGAAGATTCACTCTCTTTGTCTGAAAGGTATTTTCGGGCAAAATATACCGCAAAGTGGGGCGTGCAGATTGCAGGAATGATTTTTCAGACACGCTTTAGTCTTCATAAAGGAGAAAACATGGAAAAAGATACCACTCAGTTTACAAAATCGGAGCATACTGCCGCCAGACGGCATTCCCTTGGAAACATCCTTGTCTACCTGCTGCTCACCATCTGGGCTCTGGTCGTACTGTTTCCTTTTTACTGGATGCTTCTTACCTCTGTAAAAAGCTACAGTTCCTACAATGCAGAGCACATTCCCACCTTCTTTACACTGACGCCTACCCTGCAGAATTATGCAGATGCCTTTACAGCAGTGCCCCTGGGAAAATATCTGCTGAACACACTGATTTTCACAGTTGCCACCACCGCTATTATGATGGTTGTGATCACACTATCCGCCTTTGCTTTTGCAAGGCTTGAATTCAGAGGGAAAAATCTGGCTTTCACTTTATTCCTTTCCCTGATGATGATTCCAAACGAACTTGTGATCATTACCAATTTTGTGACCATCACCAACCTGGATATGCGGAACACTTTCCTTGGGCTGATCCTGCCATCTGTCACCTCCGTATTTTATATTTATCTTCTGAAAGAGAATTTTGAACAGGTACCAGATGAGCTTTACCGTGCAGCCAAAGTGGACGGAACCTCAGATCTGAAATACCTTTGCAAGGTAATGATTCCCATCTGTAAGCCTACCATGGTCACCATTGCTATCCTGAAGGTAATCGAATGCTGGAATTCCTACATATGGCCAAGACTGATCACCGATGACCAGAACTACTATCTGGTTTCCAACGGAATTCAGGAGATTCGCGAAAACGGTTTTGGGCGTGAAAATGTCCCTGCCATGATGGCGGCAGTGGTTGTGATTTCCCTGCCCCTGATCATTTTGTTCCTGCTTTTCAGAAACAAGATTATGTCAGGAGTTTCAAGAGGAGGTACAAAAGGATGAGATTATTCAGACAAAAACATCCTGGAGCGTTCCACAAAAAGCCTTTCCTGCTTTTTTCCCTGGCTGCCCTTTCTTCCGTGACTCTGCTTACAGGCTGTCATGGCGCGAAGGACCAAAGTGCCTTTACCATTCCCGGGGAATTTGACACCTCCAGAGATTACGAGATCACTTTCTGGGCCAAAAACGACACAAACAAAACCCAGACCGAAATCTATAAAAAGGCAATATCCGATTTTGAAGCCCTGTACCCCAATATCACCGTAGATCTTCGGCTTTACACGGACTACGGCAAAATCTACAACGATGTAATCACCAACATCGCCACTGGCACCACTCCGAACGTATGTATCACCTACCCGGACCATATTGCCACCTACCTTACGGGAAGCGATACCGTTGTCCCTCTGGACGATCTGATGGCAGATTCCAGCTACGGACTTGGCGGCGACAACCTTGCGTTCTCCTCAGTGAAAAAAGATGAGATCATTCCCGGTTTTTTACAGGAGTGTTCATTTTCCGGTCACTATTATGCCCTTCCCTTCATGCGCTCCACAGAAGCCTGCTATGTAAATAAAACCTATGTGGAAAAGCTTGGATACACCCTTCCGGAAACCCTCACATGGGATTTTGTGTGGGAAGTAAGTGAAGCCGCCATGGCGCAAAATGAAGATGGAACCTACAAGGTCAACGATCAGAATGTACTGATTCCATTTATAGACAAATCCACAGACAATATGATGATTGAAATGCTAAAGCAGAAAAAAGCAGGATATTCCACTGACAGCGGAGAAATCCAGCTTTTTAACGACACCACGGCAAGTCTGCTGGATACCATCGCTGAACATGTAAAAACCGGTGCTTTTTCCACTTTTAAAATTTCCAGTTATCCGGCTAACTTCCTGAATGCAGGGCAATGTATCTTTGCCATAGATTCCACAGCAGGCTCCACCTGGATGGGTACAAACGCCCCTCTTGTGGACATCAGTTCTGATGCTCTGGTGGATTTTGAAACAGAGGTTATGACCATTCCACAGTTTGACCCGGATAATCCGCAGATGATTTCACAGGGACCTTCTGTATGTATCTTCAATAAGAAAGATCCTCAGGAAGTGCTGGCCTCCTGGCTCTTTACCCAGTATCTGCTCACAAATGACGTACAGACCGCTTATTCTGAAACGGAAGGTTATGTGCCGGTTACCAGCAAAGCCCAGGAATCCGACCAGTATCAGGATTATCTTTCCAGGGAAGGGGAAGACAATTCCACTTACTACGATGTAAAAATAAAAGCTTCCAGGCTGCTCCTTGACAATATGGAGCATACTTTTGTCACCCCTGTATTTAACGGCTCCGCTTCTTTACGTGATGCCGCAGGACAGCTGATTGAAAGCGTGACCAAATCTGTCCGAAGAAAACAGGAGATTGATGATGCCTATATTGATAAACTTTACAGCGATGTAACCTCCCTGTATCACCTGGATCAGATTTCCTCAGACCAGTCCTCTGGAAAAAAAGAGCTTGGTCCTCTTCCGGCAGAATCCAGAATTCTTCTTGGAAGTCTGGCAATAGTCTGGGGTCTGATCCTACTTTATCTTTTCATCGAAAGATTAAAGAAAAAAGCGTAATATTTAAGCTTGATTTCCCCATAATTTTGTTTATAATAAAGGTGATTGTGTACAATCGTTTTTGACAGATGACTTTACACTCACCTTGTCAGACATCTGAAACTTACGTACCCAGAAAGGAGAAACTATGAAAAAAAGACTTGTATTATTGATGGCTCTCTCTCTTACCTTTGCATTCCCGGCAGCTGTTATGGCTGAGGATACCACTGCTGCAGAGGAAACTGCTGATGACACAGAAGCTGCTGACAGCACTGCAGAAGACGCAGATGTGAAATCCGAAGGTGTTATGACCCATGACGAGTACCTTGCAGCAGCTGTTGATGACGAGGTTACCATCGAGACCTATGTACAGGCAAAGCAGTCCTGGTGGGAAGATAAGGCTACCTTCTATACCCAGGACAAAGATGGCGCATACTTCATTTATAACATGCCATGCTCCGAAGAAGACTATGAGAAGCTGGTTCCGGGAACTAAGATCAAAGTAACCGGATATAAAGCAGAATGGTCTGGCGAGATTGAGGTTGCTGATGTTTCCTCTTTCGAGATTGAGGACGGTGAATACATCGCAGAGCCGCTTGATGTAACAGATCTTCTTGGTAAGGACGAGCTGATCGATCATCAGAACGAGCTGGTATCTTTCAAGGGAATGACCGTAGAAGCTGCCGGACAGGATGCTGACGGAAATGATGTAGCTTACCTTTACAATTACGATGGATCCGGTTCTGAGGGAGATGACCTTTACTTCAACGTTTCCCTTAACGGCGAAACCTATACTTTCACAGTAGAGTCTTATCTCTGTGACAAAGACAGCGATGTTTACAAAGCCGTAGAAGCTCTGAACATTGGCGATAAGATCGATATGGAAGGCTTCCTGTACTGGTATGAGGGCGTAAACCCGCACATTACATCTGTTACAGCAGCTGAATAATTTCACATAATTCCAGACAAAAAACACCCGGGCACCGCTTCCTTTATGAAGCACATATGCCCGGGATTTTTTATCCAATTTTTGTATTCCTGTATACATGTACCCAATATATAATTTCCACCACTGCCGTAATTCCCCATGAGAAAATGTACAGCAGATATAAAGACGGAATCGTCTTAAAGTAGGCAAACACCGTATTTACCCATACCATTCGGAAAATACAGGATCCTATAATTACAATAACCGTAGGAATAACACTCTTTCCAAGAGCACGGGAAGCTGCAATGGCACTGTCCATAAATGCAGAAAATCCATAACTGAATCCCATAATCGTAAGTCGTTTCATTCCGGCATCCACAACCGCAGGATCATTGGTAAAAAGTCCCAGGAACTGTCTGCCGAATATAACCAGTGCAATACCACCTATGGTTCCAATTCCAAAGGAATAAGCCAGGCTGACCAGATAACTGTTTCGCACTCTTTTTCTTTTCCCTGCACCGTAATTCTGCCCCATAAAGCTTCCGCAGGCTGTATAAAAAGCAGCCATGGAGTCATACAAAAGAGCATCTGCATTTGCCGCAGCGGAATTACCTGCCACCATTATAGCATCAAAGGTATTGACGCCTGCCTGGATAAACAGATTTGCCACCTGAAAAATACCATTTTGCAATCCTGCCGGAAGACCGATCTGAATGAGGTATCCTGCCATTCTCTTGTCAAACCTCAGTTTGGAAAGACGAAGTGCATAATCCCCGCCCACTTTTACCAGAGCCCGGAGGATCAGAAACGCAGATAAATACTGGGAAATAATACTCGCAGCTGCAACACCTGCCACATCCATTTTACAGACAATTACAAAAAACAGATTCAATACTATATTTACAATGCCAGCTGCACCCAGATAATACAAAGGCTTCTTCGTATCTCCAAAAGCACTGCACACCGCATTACCAAAATTATAAAGAGCCATTGCCGGCATTCCCAGAAAATAGATCCTTATATACAGTACTGCACCATCCAGAAGTTCTTCCTTGGTATTCAACAGCTCCAGAATTCCTTTTGAAAAGAGCAGTCCAAAGATCAGTACGATCATCCCCGCAGCCATACTTACCAAAAGAGCCGTATGTATCGTCTTGATCGTACTCTCTTTATCCTTCGCTCCGAAAAATCTTGCCACCAGAACATTGGTACCGCCGCCCATACCGATCAGAAAGCCCGTAAAAAGAGTTACAAGCGTAGTAGTGGATCCCACTGCCCCCAATGATAAAGAGCCCGCAAACTGACCAATAACCGCGATATCCGCCATATTAAACAACACCTGCAAAAAGTTGGTCAGCACCAGAGGGATACTAAAAAACAGCATTTTCCCCCAGATAGAGCCTGTGGTCAGGTCCTGTCTGTCCTCTTTCATTTCAATTCTTCTCCTTCGTCAAATCCAAAATTTCTTCCGGCACTGCACCTCGAAACTGTTAAGAACTTTCAATGCAGCTCGCCCCCCCTTCAGATCAAGCCAAACCTATTTTGCACCGGAATTTTGTGCGCAAATAAAGCTCTTGAATAAATCAAGAGCTTTAAGAGGTGCCACCCAGATTTGAACTGGGGATAGAGGTGTTGCAGACCTTTGCCTTACCACTTGGCTATGGCACCATATTATTTAGTTCTTCGCAGAAGCGAATGACTCCAAGGGGATTTGAACCCCTGTTACCGCCGTGAAAGGGCGGTGTCTTAACCGCTTGACCATGGAGCCTTATCAAATCGGGCTTCATGCTCCGATTAAACTCCCCCTGTTGGACTCGAACCAACGACACTTCGGTTAACAGCCGAATGCTCTACCGACTGAGCTAAGGAGGAATATAAAGGTTTGCACCTTCAAAACTACATACATGTTACATCCTTGTGGAATATTTGTCAAGAATCTTTTTCAAAACCTTGCGATTTTTGGTCAAGCCCTCACCCTATTAGTAACAGTCAGCTCCATGCATTACTGCACTTCCACCTCTGCCCTATCTACCTCGTCGTCTTCAAGGGGGTTTACTTCTTTCGAATGGGACATCTCATCTTGAGGGGGGCTTCACGCTTAGATGCCTTCAGCGTTTATCCCTTCCGGACTTGGCTACCCGGCCGTAGACTTGGCAGTCTAACCGGTACACCAGCGGTCCGTCCATCCCGGTCCTCTCGTACTAAGGACAGCTCCTCTCAGATATCCTACGCCCACGCCGGATAGGGACCGAACTGTCTCACGACGTTCTGAACCCAGCTCGCGTACCGCTTTAATGGGCGAACAGCCCAACCCTTGGGACCTACTACAGCCCCAGGATGCGATGAGCCGACATCGAGGTGCCAAACCACTCCGTCGATGTGAACTCTTGGGAGTGATAAGCCTGTTATCCCCAGGGTAGCTTTTATCCGTTGAGCGATGGCATTCCCACTTAATACCACCGGATCACTAAGCCCTACTTTCGTACCTGCTCCACCCGTCGGTGTCGCAGTCAAGCTCCCTTCTGCCTTTGCACTCTTCGAATGGTTTCCGTCCATTCTGAGGGAACCTTTGGGCGCCTCCGATACCCTTTCGGAGGCGACCGCCCCAGTCAAACTCCCCGTCTGGCATTGTCCCACCGCCGGTTCACGGCGGCTGGTTAGAAGCCCAGTACTGCAAGGGTGGTATCCCAACAGCGGCTCCGCAGCAACTGGCGT
>NZ_JBCOME010000002.1:0-13265 GCF_040924365.1 Ruminococcus sp. 1001136sp1_2201st1_G3_2201SCRN_220225
GAATACAGCTGCATTTTCAGTATCACCAGTCATTTCCGGTACTGTTGAAAAATCAGCTGCCAGGACACCTGCGGATGTTGTTGCTATCAGGCCTGTAGATAATAACAATGCCAATAATCTCTTTTTCATGTGAACCCCTCCTTGATGTCTATCTGTTTAAAAAATAACAGATGGTTGCATAATCTAATATATTTAATTTTACAGAAATTTTTGCTGCTTATCAATCTGTGACGAATTCTGTGCGTGATTCTATTATTGATTTGTCACATCTCATTTTCTTTTTTATGGTAAAATATATTCATACAATGTCAGAGCGTGTTCTTAAATCATTTTTACAATCTACACGCTCCAGGAGGAGATTACTATGTCCAAATTCAGTGAATATCTCAGGAATCTGATAGATGGAAGCGGCGAATCTATTTCCGCTATTTCCAGAAGCATTGGAGCTGAGCGTACTTCAATTCACAAGGCTCTGTCAGATGAACGTGTTCTTCCTTACAAGGTTGTGCAGAATCTTGCACGGCATTTCAACCTTTCTCTGGACGAGCGCCAGGAATTTCTACGGCTTTATTACATACTTCTTCAGGGAGAAGAAACTTACCGGAACCGCCAGGCTGTCTGCGAACTGTTGAATCATCTGTCTTCTGTTGAATTTCACAAAATAGCGCCACCTGTAGCTTCGAAGCTTCCGTCGGTAAACAGCCTGATTCGTGGCGAATATGCCGTGCACAGTGTGATTCGTTCACTTTTAATCTCTGAATCAGAGCAGGAAAAGGCAAAATTCCACTTTCTTCTTCCGTCAAAGCTGAATCTGACAACAGAATTAATGGAGTTGTGGCTGTCCGGACGGGAATTTTATGTTGACCAGATTCTGTGTTTTTATACCCAGAAGGATGCCTCTGTGGAAAACATCCGTCTGCTTGGTTCTGTTATTCCGTTGTGCATGGCATCTGTTGGAAAATATCAGCCTTACTATTTTCATAATACTTCTGATGCAGTTACGTTGTCACCTATGAGCTATTACATTATTACCCCAAATTATCTGCTTCAGTTTTCGGAAGATCTTTCCTGTGCCCTGCTTCAGGGAATGCCGGAACTAATAGAACATTACAACAATTATTATCAGAGGCTCATACAATGTTGTGATCCGTTAACTCAATGTAATACCAGTATTCTGGATATTTTGCAGGAATATATTACTACGACCGCACCAGACGAAATACAGGTTATGATGGCGCAGCCATGTACAGCACGTTATTATACTCCGGAAATTATTCAAAAATATATGCGAAGCAGTAATGTTCCGTATCAGGATATGCTTGCATTGGTGGAAAGGCATTTTTCTGTACTCAGGCAAAATTCTATGCGGTACTACTCTATATTCACAGAAAAAGGGCTGCTGGATCTTTTCAACAGCAATGTTATTGTAGATTTACCGCCTCAGTTTGTACCTCCTCTTGATCACGAAGATATTCTTGCCATGCTCAGGCAACTGCGGTCAGATATTGCAAAGGATAATATTTGTGGCCTTATCACCCGCCCGACACAGCTGAAACTTCCTGACTATCTGTCTATTTCTGTCAGTGCGAAAAACAAGATTAATATTTACCCGACAAACGCTTTTTTATTTGGCGCATATTGTTGTAATATTCATATTTCAGACGAATCATTGTGCCGGATCTTTCAGGATTTCGTTCAGTCACTGCCAGGAAGTCCTATGGTATATTCAAAGGAGGACTGTTTAAAGCTACTGGATCAGCTTACTTTGCCATTTTAATTTACGCCGGCAATGAGCCATATTCCGGGCAAAATTATTGTTTTTTCGCCTTTTTTCATATATAATAAATACATTATCGCTGTGAATCACTGCAAAATGTGAATAGAAGAAACTGAGTCTTCCGGTTTACCGGCCGGTTCATCCCCTTTTGGTAACACCGCTTGGAATCGCTTATAACTGCCAGCTTCCACAAAAAGCTCGCTGATTCTAATAATAAAAAGCTCTATCGTATTTTGATCCGTTCAAAAGTTAGATTTTTGGTGCTTCAAAATACGATAGAGCTTTTATGTTGCAAATAAATGAATTTCAGATTTCTAGCAGATGGGAAAGCGTATCTTACTTCTTAAGAAGTTTTATAACGTATAACAATCATACCGGATCGCTTTTCCATTTAAGGTATAAGAAGGCTTACGCCCTACCAGGCATTCACTTTTCAGGGGACGTTTGACAATAATCTTCTCCGGATGGGCAAAGATGGCGGCATCAAACAGATCTGTTTCTCAGCTTCCTCTGCAGGTACAAATTTATTTTTCTTAAATTCTTCCAGACACCTAATTAGTGCATTATTATGAATATAAAAAAGAATATATTGAAGTTTTATTATTGCAGCCTTGTAACCAACTCTCCCTTCGAACATGTAGCAAAAAATCTATCGTACCAGATAAGGAATGTTAAAACTGTCCAGATTTTACGACTGTTATCTGCCTTTTTATCTTTATGGTCCTTCAGAAGCTGAAGCAGTTCCTCTGTACGAAAAAATTCTTCTGCCGCTTTTGAGGTAAATAAATCCGTTACCATCTGATACCAGTCATCCTGCCGCAACCACACACGGATTGGAATGGGAAAACCAAGTTTCTTACGTTCATCGGTTTCCTGTGGAAGAAATCCTGAAACAGCTTTGCGGAAAATATATTTGGTTGTACCCGCTGCAATCTTGGCTTCTTTCGGAAGCTTTGCTGCAAAGTCAAAAACTTCTTTATCCAGAAATGGTACCCTGACTTCCAGGGAATGTGCCATACTCATTTTATCTGCTTTCTGCAAAATATCGCCAGGAAGCCAGTAGTTCAGATCTACAGACTGCATTTTTTCCATGTCTTGAAGTCCGCCTCTGTTTTCTGCCTCAAGCTCTTCATAAAATGGTCTTAAATATTCCTGCGTGGAAGGTCCTGTTACTTTATTTTTCAAAATCTGCGCTTTCTCTTTTTCACGGTAGATATACGCATTTCCAATGAAACGTTCTTCCACTTTCATTCCCGCGCGGATAAGAAAATCCCGACCTTTCACATCTGGCAGCTTTGCGGCCAGTTTTCTAACAGCACGTCTAAGCCTGAATGGAATCCAGGCAACTTTCTTTAATGCTTCCGGTTCTCTATAAATATTGTATCCACCGAAAAGTTCATCTGCACCTTCCCCGGAAAGGACTACCTTAACATGACCGGCAGCCTCTTTGGAAAGAAAATAAAGTGCAACTGCAGAAGCATCTCCAAGGGGTTCATCCATATGATACATCACATCTGGAAGAGCATCCCAGAATTCCTGCTTGGATATGATTTTCACATGGTGTTTCAAACCTGCTTTTTCTGCCACTTTGGCAGCTTTGTTTACTTCACTATATCGATCTCCCTCATCAAATCCCACTGTAAATGCCTGATCTGCACCGGAGGAAGAAGCCAGATAACCGGAATCCACTCCACCTGATAAAAATGCGCCGACTTCCACATCACTTAACATATGATGCTTCACTGAATCCTTTAAAATCTCGGAAAGCTGGCTCCGCAGCTGCGCCATATTCGTCTTATGGTTCCACTGACCTGGTGTAAGCTTTGGTTTGAAATAAGTCTTTATTTCATAGCTTCCGTTTTTATATAAAAGCATATGTCCAGGCATCAGTTTGTAAATTCCTCTAAAAAAGGTCTCTTCCAGAGGGGAATATTGAAATGACAAATACTGCTCCAGTGCCTTCTGATTTACTTTCCTTTCATAGCCTGGAAATGCAAGGATACTCTTAATTTCAGAAGCAAATACAAAGTGCCCATCTATTTCGGCATAGTACACAGGCTTAATTCCAAAGAAATCCCTTGCAAGCATCAAAGTCTGCTCTTTTTCATTCCATACTGCAAACCCAAACATTCCCCTGAGTTTATCCAGTGCCTTCTCCCCATACTGCTGAACGGTATTTACCAGAACTTCCGTATCGGAATGGGTGCAAAAAGAAATGCCGAAAGTCTCAAGTTCTTCCCGCAGTTCTTTATAATCGTAAATTTCCCCATTAAAAACAATATGCAGATTTCCATCCGCGCTTTCCATAGGCTGCTGCCCATCTTCTAAATCAATAATACTAAGTCTTCGAAAGCCCAGCGTAATCTTCTCCCTGCAAAAGGAGCCCTCACTGTCCGGGCCTCTATGCGCAATGGCTTTCATCATCCTTTCAATTACTGTCTTCTGATCCTGTCTGTAACCTGTAAATCCACAGATCCCGCACATTTCTTCCTCCGTATCCATTTGATGTAGTTTAGACACTGCAACAACTTTTGTTACAGTCCAAAATTTTTTCCAATATTTTATCATAAAAATATCTGTTTGTTGTAAAATAAAAATGTCTTTCTTATCAAATAATTATATTTCCAAATAGCTTTTATATCTCATATAACATTTTATAAAAAAAGAAACGTTTTCCATTTCTTTATTTGCTTCCGGAAAACGTTTCTTTTCATTTACTCTTCATAAAGATTTCCGTTCTCATCGGTCCAGGTTCCGTCACCATTATCTGTGTATCCTACACCTTCTGAATCACAGTAATAATAATCTCCGTTTGTAGTCTCTTTTACATTAACGGTGCCACTGCTGCCCTTGAGTTCATGTTTTTCCAGCTGTGTTCCGAAATTATAGTCTTCATCATTCCAGGTACGGTAGGAATTTCCATTGGCATCTGCCCAGTTTCCATCTCCCTGATAACTGTATCGGCTCCCATAAGCATCAGAATAGGTCCCATCTCCGTTATCGTAAAGAACTCTGGATTCTTCATCTCCTCCACCCGGTGCTACAATTGATGCTACACCGGAAGCAGTAGTGAATCCACTGGTATATGGTACGCCTGCTGGCAGATTCTCATAAGATGAAACAGACTCGTTGTTGTCAGAGGTAATTCCATCATCGGTCGTTTCACTTACCTGTCCGCTGTTTTCCATGGCAGGTTCATCGTTTGTTTCCGCATCTGCTTTTTCCTCTTCGTCTACAGAATCCTCTGTATCTGCATTCTCTGTCACTCCTCCTTCGTCCTGTGTTTCAGCAGCTTTCTGCATAGTTACCATTTCAGAAAACGGTGCATAATCCGGTACATTATTTTTCTCTGGATCTGCATTTTTTTCAATACCAGACTTCTCCGTCTCTACTGAAACTGTATCTGTCCCGGCAGAGACATTAAATACCAGATTACCGCCTGCAAGCAGCAGCGTCACAAGAATTCCCGGAAGAATCCCTCTGCGGAGTTTCCGAATGTTCACCATATACAGAATCCGATCTTTAAACACCATTTCGCTGTCATTAAGACTTGCTGTCACATATGGAATCTGATTTTCCATGGCCACTGTCCTGAGAAGCAGCTGTCGATATAATTTATGTTCCTTTTTATTAACTCTGCGAACAACTGCTGTATCACACAGATTCTCAATATCCTTATCCGCTTCTTTCAGCATGATAAGAAGAAAGGGGTTGAACCAGTATATTGATGCACAGATTCGAAGGAGCATCTTATACCAGAGATCCCGATGGCAATAATGTGTGAGTTCATGGTAAAAAATAAGTTTTCTTTCTTCTGCTGAATACCCGGTTGCTGGTAGATACAATTTTGTATGTAAAAGTCCTGCAAGAAGCGGTGTGGTAAGACCTGCGTTTTGCCTGAGCTCCGGTATTCTGCGTACGTGCTTCTTTTGACACGCTGCACGGTACATCTGAATACTCACCGTATCACTTACCTGCAGACTCATCCGTTCCAGATTCCTTATAGAAAAATAATATGCCAGCAATTCTCCTGTCAGTTTAAGTACCGCTACGCTCGGCCAGACAACAACAAAAATCACAGCCACAATTCCCAGCCATTTATCTGATTCGTACCTGACAGTTCTCTTTTGTTCCGGAATTTCTGTCAGATTTTTCATGTCATTGCTCGCAGATGATACGGTTTCTGTTATCTTCTGACTTTCCTCTGGTCTGACTGCGTAATCCGTTATCTTCGGGTTTTGCGTATTCTGTTGACTGCTTCTAAGTACTTTGAAATCCACCAGTGCCAGATTCTCCGGAAGGCGCACCGGAACACAAAGGCTTATCGTAATCAACAGCCAGATAAAGTACTTCCATCTCGCTGATACACGTCCTTTAAACAGAGTCGCAAGCACTTTTACCAGTAAAATTACTATTGCTGCAATAATGTTCAGTTTCAGAATGTGCAGAATGAAAACCTCCATAATTAGCTATTCCTCCCTGTCCTCCAGGTTCTTAAGAAATTCACTGAGATCCTGGACTTCTTCTGAGCTGATCTTCTTTCCATGATAAAGTGAAGTTACAAACTTTTTTAGTGAATTCCCATAAAGTTTCTCAAGAACACTCTGGCTTTCATGTGCCTGATAATCTGACTGCGAAACCATGGGTGTATACAGATTCATTTTTCCCTGTTTCGTCACTTCCACGAAATTTTTGTTCTCCAATCTGGTCAGCAATGACAAAATTGTTGTTGATGCAAGCTTTTTCTTCATATTGATCACTTTCTCAATCTCCGGTCTGGTCATCGGCGGAGTATTATTCCAAAGAACGAGCATAATATCCAGCTCTGAGTCCGGAAGTCTCTGGTAAGTTTTTTTCACTTTTTCATACCTCCCCTGTTACATATTTTCTACAAATGTAGGAATGATTCTATTTTACCACGGTTCACGGAAATGGCAAGGGCTTTTGCACAATTTGCAAATGCCCTTGCCATTCCTGCAGCTACTGACCACTATCAGTCTATTTCTGTATAGCTGCTGCCATTTTCATCACTCCATGTCCCGTCTCCGTTGTCCGTAAATCCTGTACCATTTTCGTCCTGGAAATAATAATCACCATTTGTAGTTTCCGTAACCGTCACAGTATTACCGTTTGCATCCTGAAGGTCATGCTGTTCCAACGTATGTCCCAGATGATGAGTGTCATCATTCAGAGCTGAGTAGGTATTTCCATTTTCATCGGTATAAGTTTCATTCCCATTATCAGTATATTTCATTCCATCATCTCCACGGTATTCGCAAGAATAATCTTTGTGAAGAATGTAATTGATCTCAATTGTATTTCCATCACTGTCAACCAATGTCAGTGATGAAGTAGAAATAATATCTGAACCATCACCGTTATCTGCGGAAGCATTCACGTCTGCATTGGAAGAATCCGAATCTCCCTTGCCTCCCGGATTGGAAGCATCGGTATCCTCCTGATTAGAATTCTCTGTTGAATCTTCATCTGCCTGTCTGGTAAGGGAGGGATTTCCTGGATAGGAAATATATTCTACGAATTTTCTGACATCACCGATATCATCTGCATCTTTTGCATATCCCACCGTCATATATAAACTGTTCCCCTCTGAATAAACTGTCTGATAGCAGGCTTCATACGTATCATTGCATTTTGCAATTGCTATATTGACATCATCAAGTGAATATTTGTAAATGTTTACATAATCACTTCCATTCGTGTAGCTGGCATAAGTACCTTCCGTATCTGCCTTTTCCCAGTCGGAATCTGCTGGCGGCTGTGTATAAAAGTCATTATTTTCTGCTGCCAGAACCGTTCCTGCTGAAAAAGTTCCCAATACCGCCGTAGTGATAAGTGTCATTAACTTTACTGTTCCTGTCTTCATAGTGCATTCTCCCTGTTTATTATTTTCTACTTTTGTAGAAGTTGTTTATATTCTACATCTGTAGAATATAAATGTCAACCATATTTTGAAGTAACTGGTTCTTGACACATAATATTCCTTGCATTATAATACGTTTAACAATTAGGTTAAATGTTAAATGAAGGGATGTGATGAATTATTGGGTATACAGGATACATTAAAAGCACTGGCTGATCCAATACGACGTGAGATTTTGAACTTATTGAAAAATGGGCGGCTTTCAGCCGGAGAAATATGCGAACATTTTTCAGTGACGGGAGCATCCATATCAAGACATCTGGCAATATTGAAGGAAGCTGATTTGATCCGAAACCAAAGAGAAGGAAAGTTTATTTATTATGAATTAAACACTTCCGTATTGGAAGATGTCATGTTGTGGATCACAGATTTGAAAGGAGCATCGAACGATGAAGGAAATGATAAAAAAATATAGAGGTTCATTAATTAGCTCTATACTGGTAATTCTTGCAGGAGTCCTGGTGGGTTTTACGAGTACACACGGTAAATGGATAAATGTATTTTTTGTAGTAACGCACTGTATATTTGTAGCAATCATATTTTATGATAACAGAAGCCGACAACAGAGTCCAAAAGTTATAGGAATGACTATATGGATGATACCTGTTATTACATTGCTCTATAATGGCATTGCCAGATTGGTAAATACCGGAGCAGGCATGGAGAACCTGTTCATGGCATTCATGTATTATGGAACAGGCTTACTATTCATGGTTATAGGAAATTATCTGCCAAAGGTAAAGCAGAATAATACGATAGGAATCCGGGTTATATGGACATTGCAGGATGAGGAAAACTGGAATGCAACTCATAGATTCAGTGGGAAACTATGGATGGCATCAGGTATTCTGTGTATGCTCTGTGGTCTTTTTGAGGAAAGTATGGCTGCTCTTGTTTTGTATATCGTAAGCATTATGGCAGCTGCAATCATCAGCATTCTCTATTCTTATCTCTTTTATAAGAAAAAGATAGCGACCGGAGAAAAATTAAAAATTCAGTATAACAAAAAAACAATTGGAGTATCCGGAATCATAACCATTTTAACCATTATATTCGGTATATGGACGTTGTTTTTGGGAAGTATTGAGATTCGTTTCGAGGATAAAGATTTTACCATTGAGGCACAAGGCTGGAGCGATTATACAGTGGACTATGCGCAGATTGACAGTATCTCATATGAAGAAAATTCATCTCAGAACCGGAATGATTATAGAACCAACGGTTTAGGAAATCTTAGATATGCTATGGGAAATTTTAGAAATGATGTTTATGGAGATTATTTCAGGTATACCCATTCATCCTGTCATTCATATGTAGTCATGAGTATAGATGGAAAAATATTGGTCGTAAATGGTGAAAATGATTCAGCGACAAAGGAAATCTATCATACAATTAGCGAAAAGGTGTCAAATGAATTAAAATAGCATCAGAAATGCTGGGTTTGTCAAGTTATTTGTGTAAGTTTTTAAAAATATTTTTGGGGAGGGAATCTTCGAATGTTTTTTATTCACTCCCCACTATCCCTGCTTTTGCATATTTTCCAGAGTGGCACTCCATTAGTATAACATGCAATTAATATTTTTCCTGCTGCCTTATTACTTCTGATAATATCGACAGAAGCTTATCGACCTGAATCGGCTTTGCTATATGTCCATTCATTCCGGCTGCAATAGCATCCCGCTTATCTTCTTCAAATGCATTTGCTGTCATTGCAATGATTGGTATACACGCCTTGTCCTTATCTGGTAAATTTCTGATTTCCTGTGTTGCCTTATAACCGTCCATTTTAGGCATCTGGATATCCATGAGGATCACATCATATGTTCCAACCGGCATTTGCATTATCCTGTTTACACACTGGATACCATCCTCCACACGTTCTGTTTTAAGACCTGCACGCTCAAGTATTGCTTCTGCAATCTCTGCATTCAGATCATTGTCCTCTGCCAAAAGGATATTCCTTCCCTCAAGTATTTCACTGCAGGATTCTGGATTTTCAGCATGTTTTTTTACATAATAGCTTTCATCCGCTATCCTGTGTTTTAGTGTTACAGTAAAAGTGCTGCCCTTTCCAAGCTCACTCTCCACATCGATTGTTCCACCGAGCAGATCAACATATTTCTTTACGATTGACATTCCAAGTCCGCTTCCTGTGATTTTGCTCTTCGTGGTGTTTCGTTCACGAGTGAATGCTTCGAAAATTTTTGACAGATAATCCTGGCTCATACCAATTCCGGTATCGCTCACCCTGGTCCTTACAATCATGTACCCAGGCTCCTCGCAGGGTAATTCATCTATATCTACCATAACAGAACCACCGGCTGGAGTATATTTTACGGCATTACTCAGGATGTTGACAAATATTTCTTTTACCTTGGTAGTATCTGTCAGTATATTTTCATGTTCTACATTTATTGTGTAATGAAGAGCAAGATTCTTTTTCTTTGCTTCATCCTCAAATATTTCAAACAGAGTCTGCCGGATATCCTCAATCCGTCCATAGTTCTCATCAATTTCCATCCTTCCGCTCTCAATCCGAGCCATATCAAGTACATTATTTATGATTGACAGAAGGAGGTTTCCTGACTGCTGAAGTTTTTTTAAATGTTCTGAAGTTTCAGGCAAATCCTTTCCTTTCAGTTCATTCTCCATAAGCTGTGCATAGCCCAGAATTGCATTCATAGGAGTACGGATGTCATGTGACATATTGTTAAGGAAACGAGTCTTTGCCAGATTAGCTTCTTCTGCTTTTTTCAGAGCGATTTCCAACTTGTCATTAAGCTTTTGTGTATCATTTGCAGCAAGCTTTGCGACAGCTTCTGCTTTCCTTGCCTTCCGTAAAAGTACGAGGATAATACTAATGATAGTGAGTACAAAAAATCCTGCCGTAACAAAAAAAGCAAGCATATTGTCTTTTACAAAATCCAAAAATGTTACCTTATCTGCTGTACTGTCATAAATAGCAAGTGCACTTGTAAGCATGTCAGACGGCATAGCCTTTAAGGTTTTATTCAATATTGATAAGAGGGTTCCCTCTCCACTTCTAACTGCAAAGCATGCCTCCATTGTTTTTGTAAGTGGAATACTCTTGAAATTTTGACTGTTATCATATATTAGTGCCTGACTTGCGCCCATGAGGAAACAGTCTGCTTTTTCATGAATGACCATATCTGCTGCATCGTCAAGCGAATCACAATCTATAAGCTTCCATTGGGGATAACTGAATGCAATATGCTGTTTTAAGGCATATTTTTCCCTGGGCACAGCTACAGTATACACCTTATTCTCATCAAATTTTTCCTCATCTGTTACCGCCATCAGGCTGTAGGTCCAGGCTGTGTTTGTAAGTGTATATCCGTTTTTTTCTGCAAAATATGGATTCCTGCCAGCATAAAAAATCATGTCAATCTCTCGTTCTTGTAAAGCCTGAAGCATTTCATCATAATCATCATATTCCTGTATATTAAATTCCAGTGTCTGATTTCCCAGACAGTCTTTGGCATAAGAGAAATATTCTGCCAGCATACCGGTAAGTTTTCCAGTCTCTTCGTCCAGAGAAAATACTGCCGCATCATTACTCAGAAATCCGATCCGGATACCATCATGTTCTTCCAACCAGGACTTTTCTCCGCCTGTAAGACTTTGACAATAATCAAGCGTAAAATACTTTTTATACAGATCCGCCTTGAAAAAAGGACTATCCTGATCCAGCTGACGCATAGCCCAGTCCAACTCTGTCTTGATATCGCTGCGCTCTTTATTTATTACAAAATATATGCCGGATTTACCAATCGTGGTAACGGATGATATTCCCTGTTCAGACCAGATGGATTCCTCCAGAGATACAAAACAATCGATTTCATGATTCGCTAATTTCTTTTCGACATCATCATTATTATTCACATTTACATGTTCTGTATGTATGCCATTCTTATTTTCCCATTCTGTCAGCATGATTTCAGGCTCAGTACCCATGAGCACACCTACACGTTTCCCGTCCATAGATTTGAAATCAGACGTCCCAATATCCGTATCCGATAAATCAGCATAAAGGATATATTTTTCCTCACCCATGGGTTCATCCGGGAAAAGCATCTTCTGTGCACGTTCATCGGTGTAAGAAATATCGCCCATGATATCAATCTCACCATTTTCAAGCTTATCAAAACAGTTGGACCAGTCACATTTCACATGCTCAAATTTCCATCCGGTATAACCTGCCAGAGCCTGCATGAGCTCGTAGCCATAACCTCGTCTGACACCGTTTTTATCGACATAATTAAAGGTATCCTCAAATGAGCCGACACGGATGGTCTGTGGCTGTTTTTCATCATTATTCGTTTCAGCAGCCTGGCAGTGTACCGATAACATCATCCACATTCCCAGGACCACAAATATACATGCAAATAGTACGGCTGATTTTTTTCTACTTTTATCCATATTTTTTATTTCCTTCATCCGTTTGTGTTTTATGATGTTCCAAACACCAGGTCAAAAACAGCAAGTATTGTTTTTATATCAATCGGTTTTGCAATATGTGCATTCATCCCTGTTGCTGTGTACTGCTGCTGTGTAATTTCCATCATCTCTGCAATGCCCCGGGTGATAAAAACGCTGCCAAACAGGCAGCGCATCTCATTTCATGCAACTGGCTGCCATTTTACAGGCCCTGTAGCTTTGCGTCGCAGATTTTCATCTGTTTTGCCGATTTCCATATTAGAGCATTTAAAATTATACAAAAAAACTGATTTTATTATACTCCCTTGCTCCACTTTACACAAGAAAAACCTCACCGCTTTAACGCTTAAAAATAATTTGAAAACCTGCTAAAAAGTTGTTAACCGAACTTCTTAGCAGGTTTTTATTACTAATCTGTCAGATTATTTTGTAATGTACTGATCAATTCCTCTATAACGATTGGCTTGGATAAGAATCCATTCATACCGCATTCCAACGCTTTCTTTCTGTCCTCGTCAAAAGCATTGGCCGTCATGGCAAGGATGGTGATTCCTGCCAGTGCCGGATCCCTAAGGGCACGGATCTGCTTCGTGGCCTCATATCCGTTCATTACCGGCATCTGCACATCCATCAGCACCAGATCATAACCGCCCGGTTTCGACCTCTTGACCTTCTCTACTGCCTCTGCCCCATTTTCTGCAGTATCCACCAGGAAGCCATATTCATTAAGGATCTCCACCGCAATTTCACTGTTCAGCTCATTGTCTTCCACAAGCAGTATACATCTGCCTCTGAAATCTGAGCATGCCGCCGGAAGAACAGGCTTCTCCTGCTCAGCCTGATTCTGGCCAATGGCAGTCATCAGGGTATCTCTGATATCGGACATAAACAGAGGTTTCGCACAGAATGCAGTTACTCCTGCAGCCCTGGCTTCCACTTCGATGTCTGACCAGTCATAAGCAGTCAGAATAATGATCGGTGTATCGTCACCAAGACTGCGGATCTGTCTGGTGA
This sequence comes from Ruminococcus sp. 1001136sp1_2201st1_G3_2201SCRN_220225, assembly GCF_040924365.1. NCBI lineage: Bacteria > Bacillati > Bacillota > Clostridia > Eubacteriales > Oscillospiraceae > Ruminococcus > Ruminococcus sp. 1001136sp1_2201st1_G3_2201SCRN_220225. The sequence continues at coordinate 13,191 of NZ_JBCOME010000002.1, forward strand.
CCTCAATACCATTCATATCCGGCAGTCGCCAGTCGATGATATAAGCATGGAAGGCATCCCCAAGCTCCATAGACT
>NZ_JBCOME010000002.1:13419-26652 GCF_040924365.1 Ruminococcus sp. 1001136sp1_2201st1_G3_2201SCRN_220225
CTATACGTTGGTGCTCAGGCTGAGTCCGGAATGGCAGTCGGACGATAAATTCGGTACCTTTCCCCTGCTCTGTCCGGACCTCAATGGTGCCGCCCATCATATCCACAATATTCTTGGTGATGGCCATACCAAGTCCTGTACCCTGAGTCCTGCTTACAGTGGAAGTCCGCTCCCTCTCAAAAGGAGAAAAGATCTTCTGTACAAATTCCTGACTCATACCGATTCCGTTATCCTTCACCCGGATCTCGTACAGTTCACTGCCTCTTTGGAGACCCGGATACTGTTTCAGCCGGACAGAAACGGTTCCGCCAGCAGGAGTAAACTTGATCGCATTGGACAAAAGATTCAGCAGCACCTGATTCAGTCGTGTCTTATCACAATAGACATCCTCATTTGTCACATCCATGGCATCCATATAAAGCTCCAGCTGTTTCGCATGGATCTGCCCGCTGATGATCGTCTTCAGATCATGAAGCACATCCGACAGACTGACCTCCGTTTCTTCCAGATGGATCTTTCCGCTCTCAATCCGGCTCATATCCAGGATATCATTGATCAGGGAAAGCAGATGGTTACTGGAGGAAAGGATCTTTCCCAGATAATCCCGAACCTTGTTTTTATCATCAATATTGCTTACAGCCAGTGTGGTAAAGCCGATGATCGCATTCATTGGTGTCCGGATATCGTGAGACATGTTGGAAAGGAAGGTACTCTTGGCCCTGTTTGCTGTCTCCGCCGCACGGACTGCCTCAGAAAGTGCTTGGTTCATTTTCCAGTCCGAGGTACGGTCCGACAGAACCAGGATGTATTTCTTTTTTCCATTTACCTCACTACCCATTGCAATATTATGGAACCAGCGTTTTTCCCCTGTTTTCTGATGAACATATTCAAAATCCCATTCTCGCTGTTCATGAACCTTGATTTCTTCCAGATAATTTTTCTCCGGATCTTCATGTTCCGCCGGATGCAATTTTCCCAGAACACGAATATCTCTACGAATCTGTTCTACCGTAATACCCAGCAGATTTTCCGCATTTGGGCTGACGTAATCTGCCTGATATGTTTTTGCATCCAGCATCAGAAAGACATCATCCACGTTCATTGAAAGCTTTTGAAACAGCTCATCCCGGTACCGGATCTCCGTATCCTTTCTTCTGAGATTTGTCCTGCTTTTTTGAATAATAAGACTGATAAGAAAAGCAGCAATACAGAACACGACCGCACCAACAAGAAGCATTGTACTGCTCTGCAGGCTGTTCATACTGGCATTGACAATATCTGCCTGTACAAGTCCCAGAAATACCCAGTCCTGAATATCTGATTTTTCATAGACCAGATAATAGTTCCTTCCATCCAGATTTACCAGCATCGCACCAGTATGTCCTGCTTTAAACTTCTCCGAAAGCTCATTGACCTCTTTTTCAGACATATCAGAATGCTCTCTCAGAACACCGAAGAAATTATATACATTCCCCCATAACTCAGAAGAATGATCGATCACAACACGGCCATCCGGATGAACAATAAAACTCTGTGCATTTCCATTGAAAGCAGAAATATCCAGTACATCTACGATATTAGAGTTTTCATAAGCAATGGCGATGGCATCATATTCAAATCCCTGATAGTTTCCATGAGCCTTGGGAGTGGCAAAAACAAGCAACTGGGATTTTCCCGGAACTGCTGCATTTGATATCACATCATTTCCCTGCCGGATGTCCTCTTCAATATTTTCCTGTAATCCAAGGTACCCGGTTTCCCCTGTCACCATCTTATAGTTCCCGTCGGCTGACAGAAAAAAGAAATCCAAAAATCCGGCATCTTCCTGCGCATTCTTTATATAATTACGGATTTCATCTTCGCTTGAGGTATTCTGCAGATTCTCACCCCAAATATGGAGATAAGTCAGGTTCTTATCTGTCAATTCCCTTAACATATTATCAGACTGATGAAAAACCTCCGTCAGATGGGAAACACTTTCCTCATAAATAGTTTTCGACACAAAGTCAAAATATCGGAAAACCATCAGAACAATTCCCAGTAAAACAGCTGTAAAGACAGTGATCCGGAATCGTTTTCTCCTAACAGTCTTTTCTCTGCCTTTGTTATGCTTCTTAATATCCATTCTTCTCACCTCAGAGTCATGTAGTCTTCAGGTTCTGCAAGAATGGCATCACCATCTGAAATATATCCTGTCCAGGTATCTTTCACAAAGGTGTCTTCTCCCTCAAACGCAATATTCTCATCTGTGGGATAGGCTTCCATGTGTTTTGGTATCGCAAGGCAGGTTACCGTGAATGTATCCTTGTCCTGAACTTTTTTTCCGTCTTTTGTAACTTTACTCAATGTATAGCCATCATCCGTTTCTTTGACTTCCACGGAAATGCCGCTGACCACAGGCAGAGAGCCACGGTTAAAGGGAATGAAACCTCCCTGATAGCCTTCTACAAAGTTTCTGACCAGTTCTGTCAGTTCTGCCCCGCTTATCCTGCAGCTATATGCCGAAAGACTGTTTGGCATGATCATGTCTCTTGCCATTTTTTCTGTATATCCAGCTTTCAGCACGTTTCCCGTAAAGCTGTTTCCGGTTGCGATTAGCACATCCGTCCCATAAATACCACGCAGAGTGTTTGCCATAACCGAATAAGCCGCATTTCCCCCACTGCTATGAAAACGGTTGGAATAGGATTTCTGTGAATCCAGCACGATATTCTCTGAAGCAAATTCTTCCGCAAGAAGCTGGGAATTAAATGACTGATAGGCCTGCTCTGCATCGTATTCTCCTGAAATCATCTTCGAAACCACATCCTTGGAAACGGAGAAAAAGTCATTTGACGCAATACGGATATACATGTGGTTTTCCTCGATCACAGGTTTCACATCCTTCAGATATTCCGTAAGCTTAAGATTCACATCCTGGCTGTAGCTTAACAGATCCTGTCCATCACTAATGATCCGGTTCTGTGCATCCTCTGAAAGCATTGTATTCAGTACCTTCATTGCTTTCTTCCGGCGCGTCTCGTCCTGTGTCAGGTCACGGTTTAATGCCACCTGAAAATATGGGGTCGTCATCAGCCACTTTTCGCCATTCTCCTGAAAGAATGGCAAAAATGTTGTGTTAATGCCCTGATCCTGTAACATTTTTACACCAGCTGAGCTGCCGAAGTACATGGCAAGCTTACCACTTTGGTACATCTCAATTATATCATCATAATTCATATCCAGATCGTCCTGGTTCAGCCCGGTATCCTGGATAAACTGTTCCATGCGTTCAAAAGCCTCCGGCCAGACGGTATCATCCAGACCTTCTCTCTTTGTATTATCCGGGTCACTGTAGGTGGTGCGCCACTTGCGTCCGTCTACAGAAGACAATTCTGATGCAGACAGACCCTGCAGTGTTTCCATACAGGTATAATCGTAATAATAGTCTGCAGTAAAGCCACGGATTCCCACCTCGTCAAATGCCTGGCAGGCAGAGACAAAGCTTTCATAATCGGTTGGCAGCGGAATTTCATACTTTTCAAAAAGGTCCTTGTTCACTACAAAACCGTGGGCATCTGCACACACGGGAAGCCAGTTTACGCTGCCATCCTCGTTCATAAAACTGCTGAGGTAGGTATCATAGACAGCACCTGCCTCATTGGTTGTGGAAAGATCCATCAGACTGTCATTCAGCGGACTTGCGTCATGCAGGGAAAACCGGCAGCAGGTAATAATATCCGGCAATCCACCGTTTTCATCAAGAAATTTATAAAAATCCAGATCATTATTGCCGACTACAAATTCAACATTGATATCCGGAAGCTGTTCCTGGATGTATGGTGCATATTTATCATACAGGCTGGTGCTCCATAAATACACTGTGATGGTTTCTGCATCTTCTTTTTCTGCAATTTTTCTGCCGCAGCCTGACAAAAGTGATGTGCCTGTCGCCATCACCAGAAGTACAGCAAGTAACTTACTCCGTTTTTTCTTTTTCATTATGACTCCCCCTGAAACTGTGTTTCATTAGTTTATAAATTATATTTATTAATAATTTTCCATCAACAGGCTTTGCTATATGTTCATCCATTCCTGCTTCTTTAGCTCTCAGTCTGTCCTCCGTGAATGCATTTGCTGTCATTGCAATGATCGGAATCATCTTTGCATCCTCTCTGTCCAGAGAACGGATTTTCTTTGTAGCTTCATAACCATTCATAACCGGCATCATAATGTCCATAAGAATGACATCAAATTCACCAGGTTTACTTTTTCTGAATAGCTCAACAGCTTCCTGTCCATTCCATGCTTTCGTCACCTCAGCACCTTCATTCTGGAGCATAAATTCTGCAATTTCCATGTTCAGCTCATTATCTTCTGCCAGAAGAATATGCAACCCCTTTATAGATTTTTCTGATACATCCTTCTGTTTTTCACGTTTATCCGCATTCATATCTATTTTGAACGGAACCCGGATCACAAATGTAGTTCCTGTGCCTTCTTCACTTTCAAAGGTAATGGCTCCGCCCATTTTCTCGACCAGATTCTTTGCAATCGGCATCCCAAGTCCTGTTCCGGCAAATTTTGTGCGGCTTCCTGTGTGTTCCTGTGCAAATGGTTCAAAAATATGTTTTTGGAACTCCTCAGTCATTCCGATTCCGGTATCCCGGCAGACAAATTCCATTGTGGTCATTCCTGGCTGTCCGGCTGGGATTTCCATGCAGCTGATATAGATATGTCCGTTTTCTCTGTTATATTTCACCGCATTGGACAGGATATTCATCATCACCCGTTTCACATACCCCGGACTTCCAATAAAATCCCGGTGTGTGATTTCTTTTTTCTCCCACACGATCCTGATATTCTGTTCTGCAGCCATCTGCTCGATTACAGCAAGTACTTCCCTTGAAATACTGCTCAGATTAAATGGAATCTCTTCCAGAACGATTTCGCCTGACTCCAGCTTACTCATATCCAGAATTTCATTTACCAGTTCCAGCAGCAGGTTAGATGCTTCTTTCACCTTTGTTCTGTATTCCGTCTGCTTTTCCATATCATCTGCATAATAGTCTGCCATATGTACCATGCCGCAGATTCCATTGATCGGAGTCCGGATATCATGGCTCATTCGCTGTAGAAACTCTGTTTTTGCCTCATTGGCTGCTTCTGCCTTTTTTGCTGCTATCAGAAGTTCTTCTTTATATTTTTCATCTTTTTCCTGTTCCTGTTTTCGGTGTGCCAGATTGGTTCTGTATGTCCAGAACCAGAATATACTAAACATCAGAAAATAAAGAAAAATAACGCTTATCACACTTAGTGGAAGGTTATGGAACACTTCTGTATCCGGAAGATACGCATAGATATAATAATCCCTCTGCTTCAGCATAATTCCGTAACATCCGATTCCTTCATTCTTCAAATGGTAAATGTGCTGACTATCTGTATGTCTCTTCATTGCCTGAATAACTTCGTTGTCAGCCGTATTCTGCCCCAGCAGGCTCTCATCATTGCTGGCAACAACAATCCCCTCGTCTGCGACAATAATCGTTCCATCTTTCTGGATACTATAACCATTTAAAAGTCCCTGTATCGTCAGTGTATAGTTTCTGGCAAATTCAGGAGGTGTGTAATAGTAGATTGCCACAATACCCGGTGCATCTTTTCTGGAACAGGCTGCAATATCAATATAGGATCCGTCTTCCCTGGCAAACCGTTCTGAATAAGATCTTTCTTCATATCCGGTAAAATCCATAATAATGTCTTTTTGCAGATACTCCGTAATCTCATCAGTCAGAGACTCATCCGTACTGTATTCGCAGTCCGTCTTTCCCTCTGTATCCAGTACAATGATACCATCCACCCAGAGAGTCTGCAGGTTTTCTTTCAGGAACTCCCGGCTTAGATGACCGCCGTTTTCTTTTTCCGTTTTAATATTTGTACTCATCTGTCTGGCACTTTCAATAGCACGGAGGAGGCTTTTGGATTCCGAAGATTCATTATAATGGGTGTAGGTGGAACACTGCACTTTGACATAATTTACAATCTCTACCATTCTTTTCTCTGCTTCCGTTTTCTCCGCATGAAAGAAATAAAACAGAGAGACTACTGCCACACAGATTCCAATCATACCACCGAGCAGCTGGATTCGTTTTTCTTTTTTCTTTCTCTTAATATCCAAGATCATCCACCTCCAGATATTTCTGGGGATCATCCAGATATTTTCCAATAATTTTCAGGGATGTGCCATCCTGACGCATTTCTTCCAGAGTCTGGCTCATCTGCTCACAGATTCCTCTGTCATCATCTTTTGCAAAAGCGACACCTATTCCAGTGATCATCAAAGGTTCTTCCAGGATACGGAAGCTTGCATCATAATCCTTCATATACTGAACAATCGATTCCTCATGTGCGGCGACTGCATCTACATAGCCTTTTCCCAGAAATGTATAGATCAGTTCCCTGTGTCCTAGGCTGATCAGATTGCCCAGCTTTGGGATTCTTTCATCTGTCCGGTTCAGAAAGATGTCTTCCGGTTTGGTTGTGGACTGGACAGCAAGGTTCTTTCCCTCCAGGTCATTCAGGCTGTAGATATCGCTGTTCTCATTTACAGCGACCACCTGACGGCTTGCTATGTACGGTCCTGCCCAGCGGTAATCGTCAAGACGTCCTTCCATAGAAAAGCAGCCCATGATACAGTCAATCTCTCCGCTCTCTACCAGTTCTTTTTTCTTCTCCCAGTTGATCTGGACAACCTCCACCTGATATCCCATTCTTTTGAAAGCTTCCGTAGCCAGTTCTACATCTATGCCCGTCGGTACGCCATCCTCGTTCAGATAATTGTATGGCGGATAGCTGTCACTGCCGAGAGTAATGACGGGCTTTTCTGTTTCATCTTTCGTGTTATCTGTGTTTTTACACCCTGCCAGGGTGACTGCTAAAATTCCCGCAAGCAGAATGCCTGCAATCACTTTTTTTCCTTTCATTTTCTGTCTATCCTAACTATCCTTCTCGTATTTTTCATATCTGATTCCCTGCCATAAAATTATTATTGTTACGTCTATGAAATAACACCGTAAAAAAACACTGTCTCACAGACAGTGCACCTCAGTTCATGCAACTGGCTGCCATTTTACAGGCCCTGTAGCTTTGCGTCACAGACTTTCGTCTGTTTTGCCGATTTTCTTATTATAGCTTTTAAAATTCTGCAAAAAACCTATTTTATTATACTCCATTGCTCCACTTTACACAAGAAAAACCTCACCGCTTTAACACTTAAAAATAAAAAAAAGAACAGTCGATACATATACTCGAACTGTTCTCCTTCTTCCGAAGTCCACGCAGCATTGACATTACTGTTTCCTACTCATTTGTACTCAGATCGTTCCATATCCTTGGAACTTCTTTTTGCTCTTCTGTCAGCTTCTCCGAATTAATATCATAGGTTATTACGTTTTTACTTTCTTCTACGTTTTTGTGAGGCGGCCAGCCTGTAATAGGGCCAACTTCCGGATCTTTTGCATTATTAAAATGCATTCTAAAATTTTTTCCATACACTTGGTTTAACCCCGCCCGGATACAATTGTATTTTTTAGTTCCCTTGCCGCAGCTCCCATAGGATGCTGGCTGTCATACACCAGGCAGATCTGGCGTTCCGGAATTTCATCTTTTAATGGAATCTGTACGATCTCTTTTTTCAAAAGGGAAGGTGCGGCCATTGGCTGGGGCAAAAAGGCAAGCCCGAGCTCGCATTTTACCAGAGGCAGGATCTGATCCGCAGTGGCAGCTTCCGTATCCGGGGAAAGATCCAGGCCATGGGACAAAAATACGCTGTTGTAAAATTTATAGGTCATAGTTTCCCGCCCAAGAGAAATCATCGGATAGTTCTTTACCTCCCGAAGGGAAAGTTCCTGGCTGCCAAGGGCAGTAAAAGTAGTGCCTCCAACCAGAATCTCCTGAAACGGCATGAGCATGATCTGTTTCAATGGGGAATCCACCTCTGCCGGAGTGGAAACTACTGCAAAATCAATCTTTCCGCTTTTAACAGCTTCAATGGCTTCCGGTGTGGAATGGTTGTAAAGCTTCAGCCGGATTCCCGGATAAGTCATGTGAAAACTTTTTAATTTATCCAGCAGGAAAATATTGAGGGCAGTTTCACTGGCACCGATGGCTACACTTCCGTGAGATAATCCGGAGCTGTCTGCCAGCTCCTCTTCTGCTGCCTGAAACTGCTCCATTGCACTTAGCACATGATTATAAAGCCGTTCTCCTTCCGGAGTGAGCTGTACGCCGCGGTTGGTACGGATAAATAAAGTGGTATTCAGCTGTTGTTCCAGACAATTCATGGCCCGGGTAATATTAGGCTGGCTGTTGTTTAACGCCTGAGCCGCCTTGGTAAAATTGTGGTATTTTGCCACATAATAAAAGATCTTATAATACTCGAAGTTAACATCCATAATATTTTTCCTTTTCTTTTGGCATATCATATGTTTATTCCAGTTATATCAATTATAGTTTTTACTTATTTCTACGTCAAGCGTATTATGTACTCGAAAACCATATGGCGTTGTACTTGCCACATGCTTCCCTCTTAAGGTAGAAACTACCACCACCTCCCCTGTATATCGCTTAAGAGGAAAATACCCTTTAGGATAATTTCTACTCCTAAAGGGTATTTTTATAAATAATTATTTATTTAATTTATGAAATAATATAAAACAATACTTAACCGCTCAGGTATTTTCCGGATAAATCCCAATAAACGTTAGAAGCGGAAGTACACGGAAATCATGTAAAACAATTTTCATTTCCCTGGCTTTTTTCCCCTTAACAGGAATGATCTTCTGATAGCCAATTACCGTTCCTGTGTAAATACTGTTCCATATTTCCCCTTCTTTAACAAATACCTCATATTTTTCCACTCTCTGGCTATAGCAGACAGCCTCTTTTAATACCAGATACCCCAAATTGTATGAGTCGTCCAGGCAAATCGTTATCTCTACTGGCAGCTCACTGCTTTCAGGCTGATACCATGCTTCTAAAGTATCCTTTGTCAAATTGGAAGCCGGATGCGCCGGATCTTCATTTTCCGAAAAAACATGTGCTGTACTCATTAAATTATGAACAAAAGATTTCTTTTTCCAGCTTCCAAATTCTTCCAGACGTTTAACATCATTTTTATGAAGAAGTCCGTTTGGCATAGGTGGAATGTTTAACAAAAAGGTTGCATTTCCTCCAACAGCCCCAATATAGATATGAACCAGCTCTTCCAGGCTTTTCACCTGATCATCTTCTTCTGGATGATAAAACCATCCAGGTCTTATAGAAGTATTTACTTCTGCCGGATACCAGATCAGATCCGTTTCACCTTCAAGCGCTTTTCTGCTTCCAAGATCTTCCATATCACTGGTAATCCGGCGCATTCTGAATTCCTCATCATCGGTCTGCTGGCTTCTTTCCTGTACACTCTCTGCAAGTGCTGTACGCGCAGGAACAACACTCCACTCAGATTTTCTTACATCGCCAGCTTCATTTCCACACCATCGGATATCTGGCCCGCACACACAGATACATGCGTCTGGCTGATATTTTCGAACACATTCGTAATAGCGATTCCAGTCATAGACCTGTTTTTTCCCATTAGGTCCTTCCCCACATGCACCATCCAGCCAGACACTGAAAATATCCCCATAGCCGGTGAGAAGCTCAGTCAGCTGTGCCAGATAGTAATCATCATATTCTTTTCCACTTCCATAGCAAGGCTGATTGCGGTCCCATGGAGAAAGATAAATTCCAAATTTCAGTCCATGGCGGCGGCATGCTTCGGACACTTCCCGGACCACATCTCCCCTGCCATTTTTCCACGGGCTTGCTGCAACGCTGTGACTGGTATATCTGGTAGGCCACAGGCAGAAGCCGTCATGGTGCTTACAGGTAAGAATTACGCCTTTCATGCCGGCATTTTGTGCTGCAGTCACCCACTGGTCTGCGTCAAACTCTGTAGGATTAAAAATTTGTGGATTTTCCGTTCCATCTCCCCATTCCCGATTGGTATACGTATTCATTCCAAAATGAAAAAACGCATAAAACTCTGTTGCCTGATAGGCAATCTGGCGGCAGGAGGGAACTATTTTTATTAATTCCTGATCAGTTGGCATATGATTTCTCCTTTTTTCATCCCTTCAACCCGCCTGCACCGATTCCCTGAAGCAGATATCTCTGTCCAATGAGATAGATAATAATTGTTGGGATCATAACGATTACAAGTCCGGCAAACAGGGCACCCCAGTCTGTAGCATATTTCTGCACCTCAAACAAGTTTGCCATACCGATGGGAAGGGTTTTCTTTGCATCTTCCGTAAGAAGAACAAGTGCCAGTGGATATTCATTCCAGAAGCCCATGGCACTTAACATCGTAATGGTCGCAATCCCGGGTTTTGCAAGAGGCACCATAACTCTTAATAACAGCTGGATATTAGTAGCACCGTCAATTCTTGCAGACTCCTCATAATCCCTTGGTACCGCAGACATAAATCCCTGTAAGGTAAAAATACAGAAAGGAAACTGCATAACTGCATAAACAAGACATAATACCGGCAGGTTATTTAATCCGTTCACAGCCTGTAATTCCAGAAACAAAGGAATCATAATGTAAGTAGCCTGCAGAAAAATACAAGCCATGTAGACCGTAGAAATCAGCCTGCTGCCCACAAAACGGTATCTTGCCAGTACATAAGAGATGGGAATGACCAAAAGCAGAAGCAATACAGTGGAAAGCACTGTCACAAATATGGAATTTCCAAAATAAGCGGCAATATTTGCTTTCTGCCATGCTGCCACAAAATTATCCAGATTCAAAGCTGCGGGCAATGCATAAGGATCTGTCAGATATTCTGCATTTGTCTTAAACGCAGACATCAGGTTCCAGAAAAGCGGATACAAAAAGATAACGGTAAACAGAATCATCAGGATTCTGATACACCAGGTTCTTACAGTTTTCATCAGTCTCCCTCCTATTCTTTTTCAGATGATATTTTTTTAGAAATCATTGCAAGGACGATTGCAAGGCCAAGGGTAAACATGGCGATTGCCATGGCATATCCAAAGTTGGCATTTCTCATACCCTGGGTGTACATATACTGCAACAGGACACTGGATGCGCCGTTTGGTCCACCACCTGTCATAACATTGGACAGGGTAAAACTTAAGTTGATAGTACCAGACAGGGAAAGTATATAGGTCGTTCCAATTGATCTGCGAAGCAACGGAATGGTGATCTTAAAGAACTTCTGCACTCCTGTTGCACCGTCAATGGAAGCAGCTTCATAAACCTCCTGGGAAATCCCATCAATGGAAGCCACATGCATGACCATGTAATAACCAATGGCCTGCCAAACCAAGGCTGCACCGATACACCAGAGAGCCGTTTTTCCCTCTCCAAGCCATGCGTGTTTCCAGGTGGAAAGATGGAACAGATCCAGCATATGATTCAGAATTCCTCTTGTGGGATTAAACACAAAGGACCACACAATACCAACTACAGTCATGGAAACAATACTTGGGAAAAAGAATACGGTCCGGTAAAATGACTTTTCCTTAAGCTGTCCCTGAGTAAGGATAAATGCAAATACAAGACTTAGAAATATGGTCACAGCCGGGATTACCAGCATCAGCTTAAGAGTATTAAACAGTGCCTGAAGAAAATCCTTATCCTGGAACATATACCTGTAATTATCCAAAAATACAAATTTGCTGTTAAAGCCTACGCTAAGTGCAGTGGAACTGGTAAAAGACAGATAAATGGCATTTACCATAGGGACAATCATAAAAACAATGGTTAAGATCAATGCAGGAAGCGTACACAGGGCTATAAATAATCTGGGCTTTTTTACCACGCTTGCTCACCTCTTTAAATTTAAATATTGAAAAATGTGGATGACATCACCGATTGGCAATCTATCTGTTCAGGGTTACAAAAGGCTGCCGCATACACTGTGCAGCAGCCTTTCCATGCTTTACCGTTTTTATCCGGCTGGCATATGAAGTTTAGTTGGCAGCTTCCATATCAGCACGAACCTGTGCGAAAGCAGCTTCCACGTTCTGTGCCCACTCTTCTACTGTCATTTCATCGTTCATAACAGAAGTGATCGGATTGAAAATCTCATCTTTCGGGTTAATCTTGCAGTCAGCCGGAACTGCTGCAAAGCTCATGATCAGGGAGGAAGCATTTGCCTCTTCGTAGATTCCGTACATATTGTAGATTGCAGTAGACAGCTTATCTTTTGCTACTTCACGGGCACTCTTGGTAGCATAGAGGGCACCGGAAGCCTCTGCAAATGCAGATACGGATTCATCACTGTACAGGAAACGGAGGAATTCTTTTGCAAGCTCCGGGTTCTTGGCAGCTGCCGGAATAGAGAACTGCTCGCAGCTGTCGAATACATAATGCACATCATCTGCATTCTCAGTTGGGATCGGAGCCATTGCAAACTCAAAGCCTTCTTCTCTTGGCGCATCCTGCATCTCATTTTCCATCCAGGTTCCGTTCGTGATAAATGCAGCTTTTCCAAGCATCATCTCTGTCTGAGATTCTGTATGGTTCATACCGACAGTGCCCTCTAACAGATAGCCTTTATCTGCAATCTCTTTAATATGGGTAAGAGCCTTTAACACACCTTCGTTGTTGAAGGAGCCTTCCTCATAATTGGCAATCTTGGTAAGAGCTTCCTCACCGCACTCGTTTGCAATTGCCGGCCAGAGCATTTCTTCCATGTAGCCCGGATAAATTCCCTGATAGGTGAAAAGCGCACGTCCGTCAATGTCCTTTAAGGTATCGCCAAGTGTGAAAAACTCGTCCCATGTTTTTGGAACTTCCAGGTTGTTCTCATCGAAAAAGGTCTTGTTGTAGATCAGACCCTGCGGGCCACTGTTGAATGGTGCCAGATAAATTTCATCGTCTCCGTATGGTGCACACTTTGTACTGGAAAGAATTCCGTCTGTAATGTCATCGCGAAGAGTACCGGTTCCGGCATAATTTTCTCCGTCAAAAACATCGTCCAGATTTAAAAGTGCATGTTCTTTAATCAAAGAAAGAATTACGCCGTCCTCACCACCATCGTTGAGACAAATAAAATCCGGCGCGTTTCCGGCTACGATCTGTGGACGAATAATATCACCAATAGTCGGGCTGATCGTCATATTTACCTTCACGCCCTCATGGCTTGCTTCAAAAAGCTCTACCATCTGGTTCCAGTAAGC